>DASUVR010000340.1:0-9125 GCA_036378855.1 Gemmatimonadales bacterium
ATACCGATGCCTCGTATGGCTTCGACGGGCGTACCTGCGCAGTACTTACGACCATCGATCGGCAGTCGCCCGACATCGCCATGGGGGTCGACTCGGGCGCCAAGAAGGAACAGGGTGCCGGCGATCAGGGCATGATGTTCGGCTATGCCACCGACGAGACCCGTGAGCGGATGCCGCTCCCCATCATGTTGGCCCACCGCATTACCGAGCGGCTGGCGGCGGTCAGAAAAGGCCTCAACGGCCATCCCCGGATCGAGTGGCTCCGGCCCGACGGAAAATCCCAGGTTTCAGTGGAGTACGAAGGCGACCGGCCGGTGGCGGTGCGCACTGTCGTGGTGTCAACGCAACACGCCGAGCGCAACGGATCTCGGCAGCTGGCGCACAGCACCATCCGGGAAGCCGTGATCGAAGAGGTCGTCCGGCCGGTTCTGGAAGAGGCGGGCCTGGATCATTCCCGGACCAAGTTTCTGGTGAACCCAACCGGCCGGTTCGTGATCGGAGGCCCCCACGGGGATGCCGGACTGACCGGGCGGAAGATCATCGTCGACACCTACGGCGGGATGGCCCGGCATGGTGGCGGCGCCTTCAGCGGGAAGGATCCATCGAAGGTGGACCGTTCGGCGGCCTACGCCGCCCGTTGGGTGGCCAAGAACATCGTCGAGGCCAAACTGGCCCGTCGCTGCGAGGTGCAGGTGGCGTATGCCATCGGTGTCGCCCAGCCGGTGTCTATCCTGGTCCAGACCTTCGGTACCGGCGCGCTGCCTGATACCGCGTTGGAGAAGATGGTGCAGGACGTATTCGATCTCACGCCCAAAGGGATCATCGAAGCGTTGAAGCTGAAGCGCCCGATTTACCGTCCTACCGCCAGCTATGGCCATTTCGGCCGCAAGCCCAAGAGCGGGCAATTCAATGGGAAGAAGGTTGATTTCTTTACCTGGGAGCAGGCGGACCGGGTGAAGGATCTGCTTTCTGCCGCCGACTGAGGAGCACATGACCGTCCAGAACGTTCCGACCACCTTGGCCAAGTACGACATCAAGGACCTGAAGCTGGCCGACGAGGGGAAGCGCCGCACCGAGTGGGCCGAGCGGTCCATGCCGGTGCTCCGCCAGATCCGCGCCCGCTTCGCCAAGGAACAGCCGCTCAAGGGCATCCGGCTCTCGGCCTGCCTGCACGTGACTACCGAGACGGCCAACCTGATGCAAACCCTGCGCGCGGCCGGCGCCGAGATCGCGCTGTGCGCCTCGAACCCGCTCTCCACCCAGGACGATGTCGCCGCGCACCTGGTGCGCGACCATGGAGTCCACGTCTACGCCATCAAGGGCGAGGACCACGAGACCTATTACGGACACATTGCGCAGGCGCTCGCCTTCGGCCCCAACATGACCCAGGACGACGGCGCCGATCTGGTGGGCGCGCTGCACATGATCGCCCTGAATCGGCTGGACGATCTCGCTCCTCCCATCCGAGGCTGGGTCGAGGGACTCTCGCCCGCGGAGCGGAAGGCGCTGGTCGCTGCGGTGCGTGGCTCCACTGAGGAAACCACCACCGGAGTCATCCGACTCAAGGCAATGGCCAAGGAAGGCGTGCTGCAGTTCCCGATCATCGCGGTGAACGATTCGAACACCAAGCACATGTTCGACAATCGCTATGGCACCGGCCAGTCCACTCTGGACGGAGTGATTCGGGCCACCAACCTGCTGCTCGCCGGCAGCACCGTCGTCGTCGCCGGTTACGGCTGGTGCGGCCGCGGGGTTGCCAGCCGCGCCCGCGGAGCCGGCGCGCACGTGATCGTGACCGAGGTGGATCCGCTGCCCGCACTGGAAGCGCGGATGGATGGATTCGAGGTCATGCCGATGGCCGAGGCGGCGCCGCTGGGAGATCTCTTCATCACCCTTACCGGCAACCTCAACGTGGTGCGCCCCGAGCACTTCTCCGCCATGAAGGACGGGGCCATCGTGTGCAACTCGGGCCACTTCAACGTCGAGCTCGATCTCGAGGGTCTGGCTCGTATCGCCAGCGGACGCCGTTACGTCCGGGAAATGGTCGAGGAGTTCATGGTGAAGGGCAAGCGGGTCATGGTTCTGGGCGAAGGCCGGCTGATCAATCTCGCGGCGGCGGAAGGGCATCCCGCCAGCGTGATGGACATGTCCTTTGCCAACCAGGCCCTCGCGGCGGAGGTGCTGTGCAAGGAGGCCTCCAAGATGAGCAAGTCGGTGCACCGGCTGCCCGCGTCGGTCGACCAGGAAATCGCCAGACTGAAGCTGCAAAGCATGGGCATCAGCATCGATACCCTGACGCGGGAGCAGGAGCAGTATCTCGCCAGCTGGGACGCGGGCACCTGAGCGGGTAATCGATGATCGAAGTCACGGTGGCCCATCTCGGTCTGGACCGTACCACGAACACTCCAGTGGTCATTCTGCGAGAGAAGGATGGGTCACGAGTTTTGCCCATCTGGATCGGTCCGGCCGAGGCCAGTGCCATTGCCATGGAACTGCAGGGCATGAAGGCGCAGCGCCCGCTCACCCATGACCTCCTGAAACAGATTCTGGTCGGCCTGGGGGGAGACCTCCGGCGGGTGATCATCAGCTCGGTCAAGGAGAACACCTACTTCGCCGAGCTTCTGATCCGGCGGGACGATCATGTCTTCCAGGTCGACGCCCGGCCGTCAGACAGCATCGCGCTCGCGCTCCGCATGCGGGCCCCGATATTCACCAGCGATCAGCTCCTCGACCAGAGTGGAGTGGAAACCGACGAGCCCTCGCCCAATCCTTCGCTCGAGGCCGACAAGCTCAAGGACTACCTCGAGAAGATGGATCCCCAGGATTTCGGGAAATTCAATCCGTAGTCGAGAAAAGTCGGAGAGGACCGAGAGGACGGAGAAGACGGAAAGGGTGGCTCCGCCGCAGCGCGCCGTTCCTCGTCGTGGGCATCTTCGATCCCTCTCCGTCCTCTCCGTCTTCTCCGTTTTCTCCATCCCTGCCCACGCCCAATCCATCCACGTCACCGGCCGCGTACTAAACGCCGATTCCAGCGCGGTAGCTGGAGTCCGAGTGGTGCTCCACCGGGTAGGTCAAAGCCAGCAGGGCCCGCTCGACTCCACCCGTTCCGACCGCGAGGGCCGGTTTCGCTTCAGCTATGCTCCCGACACCGCGTCCTTCTATCTCACGAGCGCCCGTTACGCGGGCATCGAATACTTCTCCGCTCCGCTTCCCACCAATCCCGGGGCTCCGCGGGCGCCGATCTCGCTGATGGTGTACGACACGTCCAGCCGGGCACCGGTGGAGATGGAGGCCCGCCATCTGGTTCTTACCCGGCCAGTGGAAGACGGCTCGCGCAGCGTGCTCGATCTGATCATCGTGCGCAACGGCGGACGAGTGACCCGAGTTGCGCCCGACACCACCAGCGGCAGCTGGAGTGTGCCGCTGCCGAGAGGCACAACCGGTCTTCAAGTGCGGGAGAGTGACGTCTCGTCCGAGGCTCTGCGCCGGTCCGGAGACTCCCTCATCATTGCCGCCGCACTCGCTCCCGGAGAGAAACAGCTCACCCTCGAGTATCAGGTGCCTCCGGGTCGGACCAGCATAGAGCTGCCCTTGAATCGTGCCGGAATGCCGCTCAACGTGCTGGTGGAGGAACCGGCCGTCAGAGTGACGGCTCCCGGAATCGCTCCGGCGGACAGCCAGCTGATTCAGAACCGCTCCTTCCGGCGCTGGACCGGAACCGTCAAGTCCGCCGGCATGCTCCGACTCGTGTTGCCGGGGAAGCAGAATGGTCCCCCGTGGTTGCTCGCCGCACTGGTGGGTGGACTCGCCATCGCCCTTGTCGCCGGAGGCTGGTACGCCATCCGTTCCCGTCCTCTCTTGCGGCGGGCTGTCTGAGCCGGTAGACTAGCGCTGCCGTACAAACGATCACGAACGGGGCTACTCGGAAGCCGGTGCAATCCCGGCGCGGCCCCGCCACTGTAACGGGAAGTTGGCCCTCGAGGCCGACACTCCACTCATCGCCACTGGGAAACCGGGAAGGCGAGTGGAGTCCCGAAGCCAGGAGACCTCTCCGTTCGTGCCACCGTACAAACCCTCGGGGGAGGGTTGGTGGGGTGCACGATGGTCTTCTCCCATCGATCACCGCCCATCCCTCGGCTCAGGATGGGCGGTCCTATTTTCAGTCTATACCGGCGACGGTCGAACCGATCCAATCTTCTCTCAACCATCATTGTTGGCCTGGGACTGATTGGTTGCGAGCGGGGAGCTCCACCCCGGGGAGAGCTCCGAGCGGTAGACGACGCGCGCGATACGGTCCGGCTTCAGGCTCCTGCCCGACGAGTCGTTTCACTCATACCCGCCGCTACCGAGCTGCTCTTTGCCATCGGCGCGGGCTCCAGCGTGGTCGGCCGGACCCAGTATTGCGACTACCCGCCGGCGGCTCAGGCGGTGGCGAATCTGGGCGACGGTATCAGGCCGAGCATCGAGGCGGTGCTGGCGCAGCGCCCTGACCTCGTCGTGCTCTACAATTCGGGTCAGAACGCCGCAGTGGCCGGCCGACTCGGGGAGCTCGGCATTCCCCATCTCCGCATCAACACCGACGCGCTCAGTGATGTCCCCCGGGTCTCCCGTCTGCTCGGCCTGCTGACCGGGCATTCTCACGGAGCCGACTCGGTGATTGCGGTGTTCGACACCGCGCTGGCTCATGCCACCGTTACTCCGGGTGCCCGGCGCCCCAAGGTGTTGCTGCTGGTGTGGGAGCAGCCGCCGATGACTATCGGCCGGGGAAGCTTTCTGAGCGAGCTGATCGAGCGGGCAGGCGGTGAAAACCTGTTCGCCGACGTGACTACGTCATCCGGTGTAGTCAGCATCGAGGCAGTAGCCTCTCGCAATCCGGACCTGATACTCACCACCACCGAAGGACCCGCCGCATTCGCCACCAGGCCCGAGTGGCAGGTGGTGCCAGCGGTGAAACGGCGCCGCTTTCTCCGGGTGAGCGGCTCGGAGTTCAACCGGCCGAGTCCTCGCGCTCCCTCGGCGATCCGCGAATTGGCGCAGCGGATGAGAGATCTGACCCGGTGACCGTTCGATTGCTCGCCCTGAGCGTTCTGGTCCTGGGCTGCCTCGTGATCGGCCTCATCGCCGGATCGGTGCCGCTGCCGCTGAGCGACGTCTGGAATGGGCTGCTGCACGGCACTGGCGCCGGGGCTGCGATCGTGCGAGACGTGCGAGCACCACGAGTGGTGCTCGCATTTCTGGTGGGCGGAAGCCTCGGCATCTGTGGGGCCGCACTCCAGGCCATGATCCGGAACCCTCTGGCCGAGCCGTATCTGCTGGGTCTCTCCAGCGGTGCCGGCCTGGGTGCGGTTATCGCCATTGCCTCCCGCGCCGCGGGTCCCTGGGCCGTTCCGCTGGCCGCGTTCCTCGGCGCCCTGGCGGCGGTGGCGCTGGTATATCGGCTCAGTCTCGTCTCCGGGCGGCGCCTCGATCCCCACGTGCTCTTACTCTCCGGCGTGGTCGTAGGGGCGTTCGCCGGCGCGCTGATGAGCGCGATCATGGTGCTCTCGGATGCTCCCGGCGTGCGCAACGCGTTCCTCTGGCTGCTGGGAGGATTCGGCGCCGCCTCGTGGCAGGCGCTCGCGGTTTTCACCGTGTACGCGACGATCCCTGTCGCCATTCTGTTCTACCACGCCCGCTCCCTGGACCTGATCGCGCTGGGCGATGAAACCGCGCAACACCTCGGGGCCGAGGTCCACCGGGTTCGCCGGGTGGTGTATTTGTCCACCGCGCTGCTGACCGCCGCCAGCGTCGCCACCTGCGGCATTGTGGGTTTTGTCGGCCTGGTGGTTCCCCATGCCGTTCGGACCAGCTTCCGGCCTCTCCATCGCAGCCTTTTGCCGCTGGTGTTTGTGGCCGGCGGCTGCTTCCTGGTGCTGGCCGACGTGGTATCCCGCACCGCGGTTCGGCCGCTGGAGCTGCCGGTCGGAGTGGTCACCGCGCTGGTTGGCGTTCCGCTGTTTGCCCTGCTGCTTCGGAGAACGCTGGCGTGATCATCGAGGCCCGCAGCGTTTCGGTGAGGTACCGGCGTAGCCGTCCCCTCGCGCTCACCCAAGTGAGCTGCGCGGTCCAGCCCGGCGAGATGGTGGCAGTGGTGGGACCCAACGGCAGCGGAAAGACAACCCTGCTTCGCGCACTCCTGGGTCTGGTGCCCCTGGAAGAAGGCTCGGCGCTGGTGGATGGGCGCCCGGTGGCGAGCTGGTCGCGCCGCCAGCTGGCGCAAACCATCGGCGTCGTCGGGCAGCAGGAAGAAACGGTGTTTCCGCTGAGCGTGGCGGAGACGGTGATGCTGGGCCGC
The DNA here is from genome assembly GCA_036378855.1 of Gemmatimonadales bacterium. Classification (GTDB taxonomy): domain Bacteria; phylum Gemmatimonadota; class Gemmatimonadetes; order Gemmatimonadales; family GWC2-71-9; genus CAVVWJ01. Next base: position 6,335 of record DASUVR010000340.1, read on the forward strand.
TACGCCTATCTAGGCGCACTGGGAGCGCCGGGCGAGCGGGATCGCGCGGCGGTCCAGACGGCACTGGAGCGCTGCGATATCGCCGATCTGGCCCAGCGTCCGGTGGATTCTCTCTCCGGCGGTGAGTGGAAGCGGGTGCGGGTGGCCCGCGCCCTGGCTCAGGAGCCTCGAGCGCTGGTACTGGACGAGCCCACCGCTTCTCTCGATGTGCGGCACGAGATGGAGCTCTTCGAGCTGGTCAGCGAACTAGTTCGCGACGGCCTCGGCGGACTCGTGATCACCCATCATCTCAACCTGGCGGCCCGTTTTGCCCAGCGCATTCTGCTCCTGGACGGCGGCTCCGTGGTGGCTACCGGCACTCCGTCGGAGGTGCTTACCCGTGAGACCCTATCGCGAGTGTTCGAATGGCCCGTGGCAGTAACCAATCTGTCCGACGGCTCACCTCAAGTGGTGCCTCTCCGTTCCTCGAAGGAGACTCTATGAAACGCTTTCTCGTCCTGGGCGCACTTGCCGCTGGGCTGTCGCCGGCCGGCCTTTCGGCTCAGCAGGCGCAGGACACCACCCAGCTGAAGGAGCTGGTCGTCACCGCCAACGGTACGCCCACTCCGGCCGACGCGGTCGTGTCCACCGTAACGACGATTACCGGAGCGGAGCTCCGGGACCGCGGCATCCAGTTCGTGCAGGACGCCCTTCGCGACATCCCCGGCGCCACGGTGGCGCAGTCGGGCTCCTACGGGGGAGTCAGCTCGCTCTTCCTTCGCGGCGGCGAGAGCGACTACGTGAAGGTCTTGATCGACGGCGTGCCGGTAAATCAGTCAGGCGGGGGATACAACTGGGCCAATCTGACCACCGACAACGTGGAGCGGATCGAGGTCCTCCGCGGTCCGGCGAGTGTCATCTACGGATCAGACGCGGTAACCGGCGTGGTGCAGATCTTCACCCGAACCGGCTCACCCGGAGTCCAGTTGGACGGCGGGGCAGAGGCCGGTACCTTCGGGACGGTGAACGGCCATGCCGCGGTGTTGGGCGGCACCAGTGCGCTGAGCTATTCAGCCGACGCCAGCCGTCACTCCACCGACGGCACGTATCCGTTCAACAACGACTACGGCAACACGGTGCTGAGCGGTGCTCTCCGCAGCGCGATTGGTGCTGCGAGCGACGCTTCGCTCTCGGTTCGGGTCTCCGACAACCGTTATCACTTTCCCACCGACTTTTCCGGTGCTCTGGCCGACAGCAATCAATCGAGTGCCGAGAAGTCCTACTCGCTGGGTTTGAACGCCGGCCGCCGGCTGGGCGATCGGTACGAGCTCCGACTGACCGGAGCCGCGGCCAGGACCGACGGAGAGTTCGACGATCCATCCGACAACGCGGCGGACACGGCCGGCTTCGGCTTTGCCTCCCACCGGAACTCCCGGGCCGACCGGGGAAGCGTCGATCTCCGGCTGCTGGCGTCGCCGAGCGCAGCGGTGCGGGTCACCGCCGGCGCCCAGGTCGAGCGAGAAACCGAGCGGCAATCGGGCGAGACCACCTCCAACTTCGGCCAAGTCGAGACCACGCCCGACACGCCGTTCGATCGAGGACGCACCACATGGGGGTATTACGCGCAGGGGGTGGTGAATCTGTCTTCGGGGCTGGCGCTCAACCTCAACGGACGAGTAGACGACAACAGCGGCTTCGGCACCTTCTTCACCTATAGGGCCGGAGCAGTCTATCGGCTGCCCTCACATACCCGCATTCGAGCGTCGGTGGGGCGGGCATTCAAGGCCCCGACGTTCTGCGAGCAGTTCTGTGATGCTCCTTTCGTGGTGGGAGATTCCGCCCTCCAGCCGGAGCGCTCCACCAGCTGGGAAGCGGGGGTGGAACAGGAACTGGTGTCCCAGCGGCTCTCGATCTGGGCGACGTATTTCGACCAACGATTCGAAGACCTGATCCTTTACGATGGCGGGGCGGCCCCAGGGGCTCCCACCTACTTCAATGGCGCGGCGGCCGACGCCCGCGGCCTGGAGACTGGCCTCACCTCGAAGCTGGCAGAGAGCGTGGATATCTCTGCCTCGTACACCCTGCTCAGCACCGAAGCGACTGACGATGCCGGAATGCCGAGCCCGACATTCGCCAACGGCGAGCGGCTGATCCGGCGGCCCAAGCACTCCTTCGCGCTGAGCCTCAGGGCCCGGCCGTGGGAACGGCTGCGGCTGGGCGGCTCCCTGACCTATGTCGGCGCCCGCGACGACGTGGACTTCAATCTGGGCGAACGGGTAGAGCTCGAGCCCTATACGGTGGTCGACCTGTCGGGTGAGCTGGAGCTGCTGAACTCAGCGCCGGGAGCGTTCGGGGTTTCGGCGACGCTCCGAGTCGAGAATCTGTTCGATGAGGCATACGACCAGGTTGTCGGGTTTGCCGGCCGGCCGCGAGGGGTGTTCGGCGGGGTGAGCTTCCAGCTCTAGGGCGACTGGCGACGAAGCTGGAGTGGTTCGATCTTTCCTGAACCATGCACCAGCGTTCCCCTCTGCTTCGGCTCGCCCTGGCAGCGAGCTCGCTCACCGCCTGCGCCGAGACGGCGCCGCCACCGGCGCCACCGGAGGAGATCGTCGTGGTGCTCAACACTACGGGCGCCACCCTGAGCCTGGTGCCGGTGACGGCGCCGACCCAGATCTCCACGGTACCGGTCGGGGCATCCGACGTGATGCCGGTGAGCGTGGCCACCCGGGGCGCCACCGCCGTGGTGTCGCTGCGGGCCCGAAGCGCCCTCGCCGTGGTTGACCTTCGGGAACAACAGCTGGTCAACACCATC
>DASUVR010000341.1:0-2243 GCA_036378855.1 Gemmatimonadales bacterium
ACGCCTACACCATCGAGGGTGAGATCGGACGGGGAGGGATGGGAGTGGTCTATCGCGCCCGGGACGAACGGCTCCAGCGGCGGGTAGCCATCAAGGTGCTTCCCCCCGAGCTGGCCTTCCAGCAGGACATCCGGCAGCGATTTACCCGCGAGGCCCAGACGGCTGCCCGGCTGTCTCACCCGCATATCGTGCCGATCCATTCGGTCGGTGAAGGCCAGAATCTGGTCTATTTCGTCATGGGCTACGTGGACGGCGAATCGCTCGCCGCCCGGATCCGCCGCCGGGGTCCGCTCCCGGTCGAGGAGGTCCGCCGAATCATGAAGGAAACCGCCGACGCACTCGGCGCCGCCCATGCCCTTTCAGTCATTCACCGCGACATCAAGCCCGACAATATCCTGCTGGAAGGAACCCGCGGTCGGGTCATGGTCACCGATTTCGGGATCGCCAAGGCGCTCTCGACCGCGTCAGGCGCGACGCTCACCGGCGTTGGTGTGGCTATTGGGACCCCCGCGTTCATGAGCCCGGAACAAGCCGCCGGCGAGCGCAACATCGACGGCCGCTCGGATCTCTACAGCCTCGGCGTCGTCACCTACCAGATGCTGACAGGGAAGCTTCCCTTCAATGCGCCGTCTGTCGCCGGGATCCTGATGAAGCAGATCACCGAGGCGGCGCCCGATATCCGGCGCTCCCGGCCCGACATCCCGGAGGATCTGGCGCTGGCGGTGGCCCGTTGTTTGGAAAAGGACCCAGAAAGCCGCTGGCCTACGGCCGATGCGCTCCGCCGGGCTCTGGAAACCAGGAATGTGGGTGACTACCAGCCGACCAGCGCGCGGCGAGCAGGACCGGCGGGGCAGCGGGGCAGCGAGCCAGGTTTCGGGCGGAGCAGCTCCCGGGTTCCCGATCTCAGAAGCCGGGGAAATCGCCCGCTCGGTGCAGGCGCGGCCTCGCCGCCCCGGTTACCGGAAGGTCCCCTGTCCCGATCCCAGCGGCGGGAGGTCCGGCGAGAACGGCAGGACCTGGAAATCCCTGACACCGGCGAGCCCAAGATCATTCAGAAAGTTAGGGGACAGTTCGCCAGCTGGGCGGCAGTAAGCGCCGGATGTATGGGGATCAATGTTGCCACTGGGCTGGACCATCCGTGGTTCCTCTTCCCCATGTTCGGAATGGGCATTGGGCTGATGCGAAACTACGCCACGCTCTGGTCCGCTGGGTACAGCTGGCGGGACGTGCTGAAACGTCCACCAGCCCCGGACGCCGTCGAGACCACCATGATCGGGGGGAAGGCACCCCGCCAGTTGCCGCTTCCCAATGTCGAGGAGTATGGATCTCAGCTCCCCGCAGTACTGCAGGTGCACGGCGACCGGCAGGCCATTCTCAAGCTGATGTCCAAGCTGCCCGCATCCGAACGGAAGATGCTGCCCGAAGTTCAGCAGACAGTCGATGCCCTCTATTCCCGGGCCACCGACCTGGCGAAAACCCTGCACGCTATGGACAGCAACCTGGATACCGATGGTCTCGCCGCCATCGACGAGCGGATCGCCGGACTCTCCCGCGAGCCGGACGATCCCGAGCGGGCCCGCCGTCTCAGTCTGCTGGAGCGCCAGCGGCAGACTATCTCGGATCTGCGGGGCCGCCGGAGCCAGGTGGCCGGCCATCTCGAGTCCTGTGTGCTGGCAATGCAGAACGTGCGGTTCGATTTGCTGCGGCTGCGTTCGGCGGGGGTGGCGGCGGTGCTGGGCGATCTCACTCAGGCAACTCAGCAGGCCCGTTCTCTCTCACGCGACGTCGACAATGTGATTGCGGCAGCAGGAGAGATTCGAGAAGTCATGAAATAACCGGAGCGCCAGCGACGCCTCATCCCGAGCCCTTCGCTCGCTCAGGGCAGGCTTCGCGGGAATCTCACCGATTGACAGGATTGGTACTGTTACATATTGATTGGTCGCAGTCCGACCTGAAGGGAGGGCAGCGGCACTCACCCAGCGCAGGGTACCCCACGAAGTGAGCGCCGGCATATGAACCGACTCACCCGCAATCACACGTAGCGTCGAGCAAGCAGACCGTAGTCAAGTGCGGACTGAGCAAAGGTCCACACGCACAGCGGCATAATCGCCGCTAGCCGATTGGCAGCGGGCCCGGGTTAAAACCACGGGCCCCTTTTGCTGACTTGGTTATCAGGGTGACAGGCTTCAAAACACCAATATCTCCTCCTCGCGCGCCTATCTCCTCATCCCCAATGAAATGAG
>DASUVR010000342.1:0-10382 GCA_036378855.1 Gemmatimonadales bacterium
CACGGGCATAGGCCGGTGAAGGTAGGGGGGCAAACAGGGGTATTCAAGCGTGTATCGCTGAATGGAAGGGTGTATTTTCCGGCAAACGAGGAGGCCGGTATGCCGCAACGGAATGTGTGGTTGTTCGAGTTGGGCCTTTTACTTCTGACATCGACTTCTGTGGTCCTGGCGCAGGAACCAACTGCGCCGGACACAGTGTATCGTGATACCCTGCCCGTCCGCGAACTTCCCGAGATTACCGTGACCCGCGCCCCGGAGCCGTTGGACCGAGTGCCCTACGCCGTCGGGGTTCTGGACCGGAATGCCATGCAGCGCGGCCAGCAAACCGTGGGAGTGGACGAGGCCCTCAATAACCTGCCCGGCGTGGTGGTGTCCAACCGCTACAACTACTCACTCGACCAGCGGATCTCGATTCGCGGGTTCGGCAGTCGGTCGAACTTCGGCGTCAGGGGACTCAAGATCCTTCTGGACGGTGTTCCCCAAACCCTGCCTGATGGTCAGAGCCAGCTTACCAATATCGACTTTGCCAACATCGATCGGGCCGAAGTGTTGCGGGGAGCCAGCTCGTCGCTGTATGGGAATGCCTCGGGCGGGGTGATCTCGTTCCAGACCGAGCAGGCGGCGCCTGGGCCTTTTGCTCAGCGAGTGCGAGTGCAAGGCGGGAGTGGGAAGGGCGAGGAAGACAACTTCTACAAGTGGCAGAGCTGGACGTCGGGCCGCAGCGGAAGCATCAGCGGTACGCTCTCGCTTTCCCAATTCAAGGCGGACGGGTTTCGCCAGCATAGCGCAGCCGAGTTCCGTCAGCTCAACGGCGGGGCAGATTACGCCATCAGCGGGTCCACCCTGGCGACGCTGCGCCTGAGCCTGGCCGACAACCCGGAAGCGGAGAACCCGGGAGCTCTGACGGCCGCAGAATATGCCGCCAATCCGGACTCTGCGGCGGCCAGCAACATCCGGCGGGGTGCGGACAAGGATGCCCAGCAGTACCAACTGTCGCTCGGGCTCAAGCATTTCGACGAAGGTGGCAACGAGTACCAGGCAACCGTTTTCGGCGTCCTGCGCGATCTCGCGAACCCACTGGCGGCTCCGCCATTCAGCGGGGCGCCGCCCACGGCCGGTACCTACGTCGCCATCGACCGGGCAGTCGGGGGAGCCAGAGGCAGCCTGAGCCACCGGCTCGGCAAGGGCGCGCTTGCTCCCCGCGTCACCGCGGGAGCCGACCTGCAGAAGATGCGTGACGACCGGGAGAATTTCGTTTCTGACGCGGGACAGCCAACTTCGACGGTTTTGCTGGACCAGCGGGAGCAGGTTACCGAGCTGGGTCCCTTCGCCCAGTTCCAGTGGAATCCGCAACAGGAGCTGCTGCTCAGCACCGGAGTCCGGTACGACTGGGTCAAGTTCACGGTCGACGATCGGTTCATCGCCGATGGCGATGATAGCGGTGATCAAACCATGGCGGCCGCCAGTGGAAACATTGGGCTCAGCTGGACTCCGGACGACCGATTTGTGCCCTACCTCAACGTCTCCACTGCCTTCGAGACGCCCACCACAACCGAGCTGGTGAATAAGCCGGATGGAACCGGTGGGCTCAACCCCAACCTCGGTCCTCAACGCGCAGTCAATTACGAGATCGGAGCCCGGGGGCAACCCTCGTCCCGGCTGAGCTACTCTGTGGCGCTGTTCCTCGGCCGTATCACCGATGCCATCGTGCAAGGGCCCGAGGTGGGCGGGAGAGCTTTCTTCCGCAATGCAGGCAAGACCCATAACGATGGGGCCGAGGTAGGGCTCTCCGTTTCACCATTCAAAGAGCTGACCTTGAACGGAGCCTACACCTACGCGCGCTATCGTTTTGCATCGGGTGATTCTCTCGACGGAAACCGCCTGCCCGGCGTACCCGAGCATTTCTGGCGGGTCGGTCTTCGGACCACCCTGCCGGCCGATTTCTACGTCGATGCCGACCACACCATCAGCACCTCGATTGCCGCGGACGATGCGAACACGCCCTCACTCGTCATCCCCTCGTACTCGGTGACCAATGCCCGCGTGGGATGGGATGGCCAGGCGGGATCCATGCAAATCGGACCCTTCATTGGGGTCAACAATCTCCTGGATCGGAGGTACATCGGCTCGGTTACCCTGAACGGCGTGGGTGGACGGGTCTACGAGCCGGCGCCGCTTCGGGTCATTTATGTGGGGGCGGAGATTGGCTACGCGGCCAGGTAGCGTTACAGCAGGCTCACCGGATCGCGATCGATCACCAGCCTGACATTGCTCTCCCGCTTGAGACGCCGGGCAGCGTAGCGAACCACCCGGCCGAGCGCCGGGGAAGGGCCCTTCAGCAATACATGCCAGCGCCAACGCTCCTTGATCCGAACCAGGGGGCAGGGCGCCGGCCCGAGCACGCTGATGGGGAGCTGATGACGCGCCACCAAGCCGTTACACCAATCCGCCAGTCTCGCAGCTTTGCGGCCCACTTCCCGCTCGTCGCTTCCGGAGTACAGGAGATTCACCAGATGAACCGCCGGGGGATACGGCGGAACCTCCCGAAGGGCTCGCTCCTCTTCCAGAAAGCCTTGCGCGTCGTGCTGCGCGGCGCGGATCAGCGCGTGATGCTGAGGATGCCGGGTTTGCACCAGCACGCGGCCACCTTTGGGGCCTCGACCGGCCCGGCCGGCGACCTGAGCCAATAACTGAAAGGTTCGCTCGGCCGACCGAAAGTCCGGGAGGTACAGGCCGGTATCTGCATCAACTACACCGACCAGCGTGACGTTGGGGAAGTCCAGACCTTTGGCAATCATCTGGGTCCCGATCAGCAGATCGATCTCGCCCTTTTCCACTGCAGACAGGATGCGTTGGTGCGACCACTTGGTGCTCGTCGTATCCAGATCCATGCGGGCAATACGCGCCTCGGGATAGCGCTCGACCAGCATGCGCTCGAGCTGTTGGGTGCCTACCCCGCGCATCTGCTGGACCGGGTTGGCACACACCCGGCAGGTAAAGGGCAGCGGCTCCTCATGGCCGCAGTAGTGGCAGCGAAGGGCTGCCGGTGTCTGGTGAACGGTGAGTGAGATGCTGCAACGGGGACACTGCCACACCTCGCCGCAGTCGGGACATTGGAGGAAGGCCGCATAGCCCCGGCGATTCAGCAGCAGGAGCGCCTGTTCTTTCCGCGCCAGGGTAGCGGTGATGGCGGAGTCCAGCGCGACCGACCACGGCACCGGTCCGGTGCCCTCGACCTTTGGAGCGGCCCTGAGATCGATCATCTCGACCGGCGGCATGGGCCGTGAGCCGATCCGCTCCGGCAGCCGCAGCAACCCCAGCCCATCTTCGGTCCACGCCAGCGTTTCCAGAGACGGGGTGGCGCTCCCCAGGAGCAGCCGAGCACCCTCCAATCGGGCACGCACAACGGCAACGTCGCGGGTATGGTATCGCGGGGTCTCACCGTTCTTGTAGCTGGCCTCGTGCTCTTCGTCGATCACGATCAGACCCAGATTGGAAACGGGAGCAAATACCGCCGACCTCGCTCCCACCGCCACCCGGCGGTCGCCTCGCCGGAGCAGTCGCCAGGCATCGGCTCGCTCGCCATCCGAGAGTCCACTGTGCAGCACCGCGACATTGTCGCCGAAGGCACCCCGGAAACGACTCACCGTCTGGGGCGTCAAGCCGATCTCCGGAACCAGCACGATCGCGCCTTGTCCCCGCTCCAGGACTCGCCGCACCGCTTCGAGGTACACCAGCGTCTTGCCGCTGCCGGTCACTCCAAACAGGAGGGCGCCGGAGCCCGCGGGCAGAGCTTCAATCCGGGTAAGCGCGGTCCGTTGATCCGCGGTCAGGCTGGGAGGTGGGGCGACGGCTGGGCTCCCGGCAAAGGGATCGCGTACCAGCTCCGCCTCCCCGGCCCGGGCGAGCCCGCTCTTGATCAGTCCCCGTACCACGGCATCGGTGAAGCCGAGCTGTTCAGAGAGGTGCCGCATCGAGCTCTGCCCACCCAACGCTTCCAAAGCCTCGTACAGTTGCCGCTGCTTGGGCCGGCGCTTGAACAACACATCGCGTTCGAGAAGAGTTGGCCGCTCGCCCGTCAACGACAACGTTCGTTCGGTCAGGCGAGCCGCGTCGGTGTCCGGGGGTTGAACCCGGAGAGTGACGGCCTGCACCCGGCTGAGCCGCTCGACCACCTCCCAGAGCGGCCGATGGAACGCTCGCGCAGCGGTCTGAACCGGACTTTCACCACCACGCTCCTCCAGCCAGGCCACCACTTCGCCGGCCAGGCCGCCGAAGCTGTGACTGCCATTCCGGAGCGAGACGATGACCTGAGATTCTCCCCACATGCCGGCAGGCAAAACGGCCTTGAGGGTCAGGCCCAGGGGTGCTCCGTAGTACCCGGCCATCCATTCCGCGGTAGCCAGGAGCGCTGGTGACAGCGCCGGCGCGGGATCGGGAACGGCCAATATCTCTTTCAGCTGTTGGTTGGGAGGCTCGCTCTCCAGCCGCACCACCACACCGATCAACTCGCGGCGGCGGACCGGGACCACCACACGCGCTCCCGGGGCGACCCGGTCGCCCAGGGCTTCTGGAATGCGGTAGGTGTACGGAGTGGCGAGCGGAAGAGGAAGAGCGACCAGAGCAAACTGCGCGGTCATCGCCGCCTGACGCCCAGACCCGGTCCGGTGGGAAGCGTGACTTGCCCCCCGTCGATCCCTGCGCCGGTAAATGGGTCTTCGGCAAGGAGTGCGGCACCATCGAGATCGACGATATCGACCAGAGGAGTAAAATGTGCCGCCGCGGTGATCCCCAGTGAGCTCTCGATCATGCAGCCCACCATGACCATGAGGCCATGAGCCCGGGCCACGGTGATCATCCGAAGCGCCTCCCGCAGTCCGCCACACTTGGCGAGCTTGATATTGATGCCATCGACCTTTCCAACCAGCGGAGGAATATCAACTGTGGTCAGGCAGCTCTCGTCGGCGATCACAGGAATCTCGGCCTGCGCCGTGATCGCCGCGAGACCTTCGAGCTGGTGGGGCGGCAGCGGCTGTTCCAGAACAGTGACGCCGTATTCCTCGAGCACGGGGAGCATGCGAATCGCTTGCTTCACGGTCCAACCGCAGTTGGCGTCTACCCGGAGCTCCTTGTCGGTGGCACTGCGGATGGCTTGCAGAATCTCCAGATCACGGTCGGTGCCCAGCTTCACCTTGAGAATGGGAAACTGATCCGCTTCCCGCACCTTGACTTTGATCCGTTCCGGCGTGTCCAGGCCAATCGTAAAAGTGGACTTGGGCGCCTGGCAGGGATCCAGCCCCCACAGCCGGTAGAGCGGAATCTGCAGGCGCTTTCCCACGAGATCGTGCAGCGCAGCCGAGAGTGCCGCGCGCGCGGCCGCGTTGCCCCGCATTTTCTCTTCCCAGCGGCGCTCCGCATCCTCCAGCGCAAACGGATCCTCCGGAAGCACTTCTCCGTAGACCCGCAGCGCAGTTTCCACTGACTCAGCGGTTTCGCCGTAGAACCTGCTGGGGGCTGCCTCCCCCCAGCCTTCCACCCCGTCACCATCGGTGAGCCGAACCCACACGGTTCGATAGTCGCTTTGACCCCCGCGAGCGATGATGAACGGATGCCTGGTCCGAAGGTTCAATACCTCGACATCCATGCGGAGTTGCTTGGGCACGAGCGATCCCTCGACGGCAGCTGGACGGAAGTGAGTTCGGTGGATTATAGGGCTCGGCCGGAAGCGGCAACAGGCCGGATCATTGAAGGGCGCGCAGATGCGCCACCGCCCCCTCAGCGATGCGATGGGGAACATAGCCGCCTTCCAGCAGGCCTACGATAGACACGTCGGGCAGCCGCGTTCTGAGCCGGTGGGTAAGGTCGGTGTAGTGTTCCGGCTCGAGAGTAAATCCACCGAGAGGATCACCGGCCATCGCGTCAAAGCCGGCTGAGAGCAGGACCAGCTGCGGGTGCCACTCAGCGGTTGCTGTCTCGATCGCCGACCAGAGATCGGTCACGTAGAGGCTCGGCGGTTTGCCCGGCCCTCTGGGCACGTTGAAGATGTTCCCAACTCCGCGCTCGCTGGCGGCCCCCGTACCGGGGTACCAGGGGTGCTGATGCAGCGAGACATAGCGAATCGATTCGTCCGTTTCGACCAGCGCCTGGGTTCCATTCCCGTGGTGCACGTCCCAATCGATGATCAGGACGCGCTCGACTCCCGTGCGCTGGGCATGGCGGGCAGCAACGACAACGTGGTTCACCAGGCAAAAACCCATTCCACGACCGGCGAGCGCGTGATGCCCCGGCGGGCGAATCGCGGCAAAGGCATGATGGTTCCGGCTGATTGCCGAATCGACCGCGGCCAGCACGGCGCCGGAGCCGCCAACCGCCGCGGCCCAGCTGTCCCCATTCAGAATGGTGTCCAGGAACAGCGCGCCCCCACCCCGTGCGCTCATCGCCTCGAGCGAGCTGAGGTATTGGTCGGGATGTACCGCAAGGAGCTCACGGCGATCCGCGGGAGAGGCTTCGCGCAGCTCGAGGCCCCGCTCCTGCCGGATCCGAGCGAGGAGAACGCTCAGACGGGCCGGTGTCTCTGGGTGATCAGGTCCGGGATCGTGCTTGAGGCATGCAGGGTGGGTAAAAACCGGTATGCTCGAACTGCTCACCGCTCACTTCTCACGCAGAAAGCTTTGCAGTTCTCTGGCCTCGTCAGCGAGACCCTGGCGCAAGGCTGCGATGTCCTGCAGCCGCCGCCGATACCATCGCCAGGAGAGGACAACCAGGCCGGCGGAGGCCAAACAGATAATGCCGAGCAGAACAAGTAATGGCCGGCCGCTCCACCAACCGAAGCCCACCAGCGCCGTGCCATCGAAGGCTAGAATGACCGCCGCAACGACGCTCAGCAGCCGCGACATCGGAGGCTTCACCGGCTAGCGCACCGGGCGGCGGCGGCGAGACAATACGATAAGGGCGCCGTTAGGTACCAGTCCCCACTCAGCCGCAGAGCGAGACTCGTCGGACAGCTCCGCGCCCCGAAACTTGACCAGGTAGTTGCCGGGATCCCGGGTGACGCGGCTGGCAGCCAGCGCCTGGCGTTTGATCTCACCTACCGGGGTGCTGGCAGGCAGCTCCAGCATCACTTCGTTCCATACATCTTCAACCATGACCCGGAGGGGGAGAACTGCCGTCATGCCACGTGCTCCGAGGGGAGTGGGAGGGTCGAGAGGAAGCGGTCCACCACCTGGTCGAAGAACAAGGTGGACACCCGGATCCGGGTGCCCTGCGGAGCCGGCCACACGGCGAATGCAATCTCTTCGCCGCCCTGCCCTCTCAGCGTGAGATACGTCGGACCCTCTCGCTCCGGATACGCGGCAGTCAGGGGCACGCGCTCGGCGAAGAATCGTTTGGCCCGGCGCAAGACTTCGGCGCCGTCCAGCGTGGTGACGGTTTCGTACACCATAACGTTAGCGCCTTTGCGACACGGAAGAGGTGGACAGAACGGTGATACCGGTGGGCTGGCCGGCAATGGGCACGGTGCTGACCCGAGTACGCGATGCCAAATCGATGACGTCGACTGCCCCCGGATCGATCCCGATCGATTCGCAAGAGATGTAGGCATACCGGCTGTCGGGCGAATAGGCTATGCCATGAACAATTCGCTTGCTGGTGGGAATCCGGGCCGCCTCGCTCAGCGTGGCAGCATCGATCACGCTCACGCTCTGGTCCTTCTTGTTGGTAACCAGCACGAACTTGCCATTGGGAGAAGGCTCGACATTGTAGGCCCCTTTGCCCACCGGAATTTCCTTGATTTGCCGGAGAGTTCCGGCGTCCCATACCTGCAGGGTGTTCGCCGCATTGCAGGCCACGAAGAGTCGTTTGTCATCCCCAGAGACCGACACGAACGTAGGCGAGCATTCACCCGCCGGCGAGGGCGCGGCGGTCCCTGAATGGCTGGCAGCGGGGCGCGTGGTCACGGCCTGCGCGGCCCCGGTATGCGTCCGCCGAGTAATCGCGAGAGTGGCGACCTCCAGCTCCAGGATCTCGTCGCTGTGCATACAGGAGACATAGGCTCGGGTGCCGGCGTGATTCACCTTCACGCCGTGGGGCATATCGCACGCCTCGAGATCGGTAATCTTGGTCATCGTGGGGGTATGAATCACGGAGATCACGTTCATTCGCGGATGATCGCCATGAAAGTCCGAGTTGGCCACGAAGGCCAGCTGGCCGTCGGGCGTCAGGCTTACCGTCGTCGGGAAAAGCTCGACTTGTGATTTCCCCAGGACCGAATCGTTTCGGATGTCCAGCTTCCAGAGACTTCCGAACGGTGTGCCGTGCGCCACAGTGATGTAATAGCTTTTCCCATCCGCGGACACGGTGATGTTGTGCGGGCCATCGATGTCGGACGGCATGACACCGATCGGGACAATGCGCTCTGGCGTCAGTCGCGGCCCGGAAGGAGTGAGCCACGTTGCCATGTCACCGCTTTCGCTGACCACAGCCACACGGTACCCGGGATTTTGGGCAAGCGCTGAAGCTCTTGGAAGCCAGACGAGTAGAGCGGAAAGGCCCAACCAAACCTTCAGAGCACACCTGATCTTGGACGCGGTAAGCCTCATAGATTTAACGTATTATGCCGCGGCACTCAAGTTGTTCCTCAGGTAGGTTACCAGCTGCCCTAGCGCCACCCGGTCCTGCTGCATCGTGTCGCGATGGCGCACGGTGACGGTCTGATTTGCAGTGGTCTCTCCATCCACGGTCACTCCGAATGGAGTACCGGCCTCGTCCATCCGCCGATAGCGCCGACCGATGGCACCGCTGTCATCGTAGAAGCAGCTGAACTGCTTTCGCAGATCGTGATACAATGTCGTCGCCAGCTCGGGCATTCCATCCTTCTTGACCAGGGGAAAGACTCCAGCCTTGATCGGAGCTACACTCGGGTGAAAGCCGAGCACCACGCGAGTCTCGCCTTCGACCTCTTCTTCCCGGTACGCGTCCACCAGCAGCGTCAAGGTTACCCGGTCGGCGCCGGCGGAGGTCTCCACGATGTAGGGAAGGTACCGCTGGTTCCGGGCCTGGTCGAAATACTCGAGCTTCTTTCCGGAATATTCCTGGTGCCGGCTCAGATCGAAATCTCCCCGGTTATGGATGCCTTCAATCTCCTGCCACCCGAAGGGAAATTGATACTGAATGTCGAAGGCCGCACGAGCGTAGTGGGCCAGTTCGCTCCCGCTGTGTTGATGCCACTGCAGTTTGTCCTGGTTGAGGCCGAGCGAACGATGCCACTCCATTCGCCACTCTCGCCAGCGCTCGAACCATTCGCTGTCGGTTCCCGGCTGCACGAAGAACTGCATCTCCATCTGTTCGAACTCCCGGGTTCGAAAGATGAAGTTTCCCGGTGTGATCTCGTTGCGGAAGGCTTTCCCGATCTGAGCGATGCCGAAGGGAATTCGCTGCCGCGACGATTGCAGCACGTTCAAGTAGTTGACGTAGATCCCTTGCGCGGTTTCCGGGCGCAGGTACACCACTGCGGCAGAGTCCTCCACCGGCCCCATGAAGGTCTTGAACATCAGGTTGAACATGCGCGGCTCGGTTAAGGAGCCACGAGTTCCGCACACCGGACATTGTGCGTCAGGCTGGCCCGGCGTGCCTTTGATTCGCGGGTCGTCGGCCCGGAAGCGGTTCTTGCAGTGGCGGCAGTCCACCAGCGGATCGGTGAAGCCCGCGACGTGTCCCGAAGCCTCCCAAACCTTGGGGTGCATCAGAATGGCGGCATCGAGACCCTCGATGTCGTCCCGGGCATGCACCATGGCATCCCACCAGCGGTCCTTCACGTTTCTCTTGAGCTCGACACCGAGCGGACCATAATCCCAGACCGATCCTAGCCCGCCGTAGATCTCGGACGACTGGAAGACGAACCCGCGGCGTTTGCACAGGGAAACGAGCTTGTCCATCAGGGAGGTATCGGCCATCGCGTCAGTGCTAGAGGGTAAGAGGTAAGTCCGCCGGGAAGATAAGCATACGACGATGTCAGGGAAGCGCGGCAGTTCCAGCAAATTCCCACGCACCAGCAGAAGAAAGCCTTTGCGTCCGGCCTGGTCCAGTCGTTCAACCCGCAGCAACTCAGTCACTTACGCCTACTACCCTCAGGGGCTCGGAACTTGCCCCCTGCCCCACCCCCGACCCTCTACCTCGTCTACGAGGGACGTCGATGCCCCGAAAATCCCGCTCCGCGCGCCGCTCGCGAGAGACACCCGGCAAGGGTGTCCCGCAGGCGTCGGCGCCGGGCGGAAGATCCCGGGCGGTCTCGACCCTCCCGCGTGAGCTGGCCGACTTCCTGGTCGAGTTCTCGATCGTGCTGCACAAACGCTCGATGTATCCCCCCGGCCATCCCCATCTCGCCG
>DASUVR010000343.1:0-6961 GCA_036378855.1 Gemmatimonadales bacterium
GCTCCCAGCTCACAGCGGCCAACCACTCGATCTTTTCTTGAGAAGAAGAAACAGTTCGGAGGGGAGAGTCGAGGGAGTCAGGGTACCGGCCATGGCCTGGAAGGCTTCGCACTCGGCGGCTGAGGCATCGGGATCGAAGCAGACGGCCAGCGCTTCTACCAAGGGAGGCCGGTCGGGGCGATGGAGGGCATCGAGCCAGGGGTGACATTGGGTTACCTGGCGGCATGCCAGCCTGACCCGCACCGCGCCATCCAACCAGCAAGGACCTTCCGAAAGCGAGCTCAGCAGGGGTTGGGTCAGGAGCAGGCTTTCTCCCGCGGGGGTTACCGCCCCGAACCGCAATTTGCCTCGCTCATTTCTCCGGTGCAGCACCACGCCCCAGCTAAAAATCGGCCGCTGGTGCCGGTACCAGTCCAGCACCCTGGTCAGCTGCTCGCGTAAGGCGTCGACTACGAGTGGAGATGGCATGTTCCGTTGGCAGAAAGGGTCGGGGAGAGGCCCGGGAGCCCCGCCGTCGCCTTCTGATATATGCAGAATGTGGGCCATGCGGGCTGGGAGCTGGGAGCTGGGAGCTTGGAGCTGGGAGCTGGGAGCTTGGAGCTTGGAGCTGGGAGCTGGGAGCTAGCAGTTGGCTGGGGTATTTTGGATCGATCACCTAGCACCTAGCACCTAGCACCTAGCACCTAGCACCTAGCTCCTAGCTCCCAGCTCCTAGCCATGTCCCACTACCCAGAATCGGCCGTTTTCTATCGGAAGCTCAAGCGGGAGTACCCCCGCATCGTCCGGGCAGACGGGTGCTATCTCTACGACGACCAGGGACGCCGGTACCTGGACGGCTGCGGGGGCGCCTACGTAGTGAACGTGGGCCACGGGGTGAGTGAGATCGCGGAGGCGCTGGCCTGTCAGGCCGCCAAGGTCGCCTACGTGAGCGGAACGGTGTTCACCCACGACGCGGTGGAGGAGTTTGCCGAGGAACTGGCGCGGGTCTCTCCCGGTGACCTGGATCTGGTGTACCCGCTGGGCAGCGGCTCGGAAGCGGTAGAGGCCGGTTTGAAGCTGGCCCGCCAGTACTGGGTGGAGTCGGGGCGCGCCGGCAAGCACAAGATCCTCGCCTTCATGCCCTCCTATCACGGAAACACGCTGCTCGCGCTGTCGGCGTCGTCCAGAGAATCGAATCGCGCACTCTTTCGAGACTGGCTGGTAGAGGTGCTACGGGTTCCCGCGCCTTATCCGTATCGCTGCGCCTGCGAGGGTAAGGCTCCCTTCTGCCCAACCTGCGGCGGCGACGCGATCGAGCAGACGATTCTGCGGGAAGGTCCCGGGACCATCGCCGCCCTTATCGGCGAGCCGGTGGGCGGATCGTCCACCGGGGCGTCGGTTCCCCCCGAGGCCTTCTGGCGCAGAGTCCGCGAGCTCTGCGATAAGTACGAGATCCTGCTCGTGGCCGACGAAGTGCTCAGTGGCGCCGGGAGAACCGGCACCTGGTCGGCCCTGGAGCCGTATGGAGTGGTTCCCGACCTGATGCTGTTCGGAAAGGGAATCGCCGGTGGCTACGCGCCGCTCTCGGCTGTGGTGGCGCCCAGGCGGCTGGTGAACGTTGTGGCCCAAGGCTCCGGCAGCTTCCTCCATGGGCAGACGTTCTCGCACCATGCTACGCTGTGTGCCGCGGGAACGGCGACGCTTCGGTATCTCCGGAAACATCGCCTGGTGGAGCGTTGCGCCGAGATGGGCCGAGTCCTTCATCGGCGACTGGAGCGGCTGCGAGACCAGCCTTTAGTCGGCGATATTCGGGGGCGCGGTCTGCTGGCGGGAATCGAATTCGTCGCCGACAGGCAGACTCGCCGGCCTCACGACCCCTCGCTTCGAGTGGCCGAGCGGTTTGCGGCGGTAGCGATGGACTCGGGGGTGATGGTGTGGCCCAATGCAGGGCAGCTGGAAGACGGGACCGGAGACCTGGCGATGCTGGCACCGCCTTTTGTGATCGATGAAGATCAGATCGACGAGCTGGTGCTCGGGCTCAGCCGGGCGCTGGAGCGGACCGCTGCCGATCTGAGGAGCGCATCATGACGGCCGCGACCAAGATCACCTACACCTCCGCCAGCGGTAACCTGGAGGAGTTCCACCAGCGGTTCGACGCCGCTCTCGAGGCGATTCGACGGGAGGCCGGTCGGCTGCACGCCTTCCATATAGACGATGCAGCAGTCGAGACCGCCGCCGAACCCCTGGTGGACCGCTCTCCGATCGACATCAGCCTGGTGCTGGGCCGGTTCAGCGCGGCAGGGCCGGAGCACGTGGACTCGGCGGTGAAGGCGGCGCGGAGGGCCCAGCGGGAATGGGGCGGGTGGCCCTGGCGCGATCGAACTGCGCTACTGCGCGGGGCGGCGTCCCTCATCCGGGAACGGAAGTATCGGCTCGCGGCGCTGATGAGTCTCGAGGTAGGCAAGAGCCGGCTCGAGGCCATGGGCGACGCCGAAGAGTCGGCCGATCTGATCGACTACTACTGCCAGCAGGTGGAAGACGCCGACGGCTTCGTCCGGCCAATGAGCCGGATCACTCCGGTGGAGCGAAACACCGATGTGCTCCGTCCCTATGGCGTGTTTGCCTGTATTGCTCCATTCAACTTTCCACTGGCGCTGTCGGCCGGCATGTCGTCGGCCGCATTAGTCGCCGGCAATGCGGTGGTGTACAAGCCGGCGGAGGAGGCGCCGTGGACCGGGCTCGAGCTGTATCACGTCTACCGGGACGCAGGGCTGCCTCCGGGAGTGTTCAACATCCTGTCGGGGCGGCGGGAGGATATCGGCGATCCGCTGTGGCAGCACGCCGGCGTGGACGGGGTGGTGTTCACCGGATCCAAGGCGGTAGGGCTCAGAATCCACGCCGGGCTCAGCGGGGGCTGGATCAAGCCCGCGCTGCTGGAGCTGGGAGGGAAGAACGCGGCCATCGTGCTGGAAAGCGCCGATCTGGACGCCGCGGCCGAAGGCGTGATGCGCTCGGCGTTCAGCCTGCAGAACCAGAAGTGCAGTGCCACATCGCGGGTGTACGTTCAGCGCGAGGTGGCCGAGCCCTTCATCCAGCGGCTGGTGGAGAAGACCCGCGGCATCAGGATGGGCGATCCCTCGGAGCGGGACGTCTTCTTCGGCCCAGTGATCAACCAGCAGGCGGTGGATAGGTTCGAGCGTGCGGTATCCCAGGCGCGAGGCGAGGGCACTATCGTGCTGGGAGGGGAGCGGCTCAGAGGGGGCGCGTTCGATCGGGGGTACTTCGTGGCTCCCACCATTGCGCGGCTGCCGCTGGAGAGCACGCTTTACCGGGACGAGCTGTTCGTCCCCTTTGTCGCCATCGGCGAGGTGAGTGGACTGGACCAGGCACTCCAGGAGACCAACAAGGTAGAATACGGGCTCACGGCAGGCATTTTCTCGAGAAATCCTGCGCAGGTGGCCCGGTTCTTCGATGAGGTGGAGGCCGGGGTGTGTTACGCCAACAAGCGAACCGGTGCGACAACAGGGGCCTGGCCGGGCGCCCAGCCCTTCTGCGGCTGGAAGGCCTCGGGCTCAACCGGGAAGGGCGGCTGCGGGCCCTATTACGTCGCGCAATTCATGCGAGAGCAGAGCCGAACGGTTATCGAGGGATAAAGGAAGACATTCATGAGCCCGCGCAACTATCCCAGCATCGTCGTGCCGCCCCCCGGCCCCAAGGCGCAGGCCGTGGTGGCGCGCGACGCGGAATGGACCTCCACCTGCTACATCAAGGAGTACCCGCTGGTGGTCGCGCGGGGCAGCGGCGTGATGGTGGAGGATGTAGACGGCAATCGGTATCTCGACTTCATGGCGGGCATCGCGGTGTCCTCCACCGGATACGGCCATCCCAAGGTGGTCGCGGCGGTAAAGGAGGCGGCAGACCGGTTCCTCCACATCTGCGGGTCTGACTTCTATTACGAGGGGATGGCCAATCTCTGCGAGCGGCTGGCGAGAGTGGCGCCGGGGCCGTCCAAGAAGCGGGTGTTTCTCACCAACTCGGGAACCGAAGCAACCGAGGCAGCGATCAAGCTCGCCCGCTACGCTACCGGCAGGACCGCCATCATCGCGTTCCGCGGCGCATTTCACGGGCGGACCACGGGAGCGGTGACGCTCACGTCGAGCAAGGCACGACAGCATGCCGGGTTCGGTCCGCTGCTGCCCGACGTGCACCACGTGCCTTACGCCTACCGCTATCGTTGTCAGTTCTGCGGCGACGAGCCGGCCTGCAATCGCGGATGCATCGGCGTGATCGAAGAGGACCTGTTCGCCCGCCACCTCGATCCCCACGATGTCGCGGCCATCTTCATCGAGCCGATTCAGGGAGAGGGAGGCTACGTGGTGCCGCCTCCCGGATACCTGGCAGACCTGCGGGCGCTGTGCGACCGCTACGGAATTCTGCTCGTGGCCGACGAAGTCCAGTCGGGTGTGGGCCGGACCGGAAAGATGTTCGCCTGCGAGCACGAGGGCGTCGAGCCCGATATCCTGCTCACGGCCAAGGGACTGGGCTCGGGCATGCCGATCGGCGCCATGATCTCCCGGGAGTCGATCACCACCTGGGAGAGCGGGTCGCACGGCTCCACGTTCGGCGGGAACCCGGTCTGCTGCGCCGCCGCGCTGGCCACACTCGACCTGGTGGAAGGCGGGCTGATGGCCAACGCCGCGCGTCTGGGCGAGCGGCTGATGGCTGGAGCCTGCCGGCTGATGAACAAGCACTCCTGCATCGGCGATGTGCGAGGCCGCGGGTTGATGGTGGGAATGGAGTTGGTCAAGGACCGGACCACCCGAGCGCCGGCGCCGGAGCTGGTGCATGAGCTGGTGCAGCGGACGTTTCGCCAGGGACTGTTGCTGCTCGGCGCGGGGAAGAGCTCGCTCCGGCTGGCTCCGCCGCTGGTGATCGACGAGCAGGACATGGACACCGCGCTGGGCCTGATCGACCGCTGCCTGGACGAGATCGCTTGAGCGTTCGCTCCAAAGTCGTCAGCATGCGGGATGCGATTGCTCGGTATGTGCATGACGGCGACACCGTAGTCATCGAAGGCTTCACCCACCTGATCTGCTTCGCTGCCGGGCACGAGATCATCCGGCAGCAGCGACGGAACCTCACGCTCTGCCGGCTCACGCCGGACCTCATTTACGACCAGATGATCGCCGCGGGCTGCGCCCGGAAGCTGGTGTTCTCCTGGGCGGGAAATCCGGGGGCCGGCTCGCTGCACGCATTTCGCCGCGCGGCGGAAGGGAAGGGACCGCCGCTCGAGCTGGAGGAATACTCCCACTTCGGGATGGTGGCGCGACTGAGTGCGGGCGCGGCTAGCCTCCCGTTCTGGACGCTCCGCAACTACATGGGGACCGATCTGCCGGCGGCCAACCCTCAGATCCGAAGTGTGACCTGTCCCTACACCGGGGAGACTCTGGCCACCGTCCCCGCGCTCAATCCCGATCTCACCATCGTGCACGCACAACGAGCCGATCCGGAGGGCAACGCCCAAATCTGGGGACTGCTCGGTGTACAAAAGGAGGCAGCGTTCGCCTCGCGCCATGTGATCGTGGTGGTGGAGGAGCTGGTGGATGAGTCGGTCATCCGAGCCGATCCCAACCGCACGGTGATTCCGGGATTGATCGTGGATGCGGTGGTTTTGGAGCCCTGGGGCGCTCATCCCTCGTACGCGCAGGGATACTACGACCGGGACAACCAGTTCTATGTGGGGTGGGAAAAGATCTCCCGGGATCCGGCGGCGCTCGAGCGGTACCTCCAGGAGCTCGTGTTCGGTGTAAAGGATCGGGCCGAGTACATCGAGAAGTGTGGGGGCCTGGAACGGCTCAGGGCTTCGGAGCGGGTGTGTGCCGGGGTGAATTATGGGTTCTAGGCATCTTCCGAGAGATACCTCATCCCGAGAGAGCGAAGCGACCGAGGGACCTTGTCCGCCTCTCGACGTGACCTTTAAGTAGATCCCTCGCTGCGCTCGGGATGAGGTGCGTTATTGGGAGCGAAGCGACCGAGGGACCTTGTCCGCCTCTCGACGTGACCGTTAAGTAGATCCCACGCTGCGCACGGGATGAGGTGCGGTATTGGGAGCGAAGCGACCGAGGGACCCAGGCCGCTCTCGAGGCGACCGTTGAGTAGATCCCTCGCTGCGCTCGGGATGAGGTGCCTTGCTACTCCTCATCCCAAGAGTGCGAAGCGACCGAGGGATCTTGCGCGATGAGGTGCCGCCAGTGGAGTTGACCTACACCCCCGCCGAAATGATGACCGCGGTCGCCGCGCGCGAGCTGCGCGACGGCGAGGTGGTATTCGTGGGCATCGGGCTGCCCAACCTGGCCTGTAATCTGGCCCGCGCTACCCACGCGCCGAACCTGGTGCTGATCTATGAGTCCGGCGCGATCGGCGCGGTACCTGAGCGGCTCCCGGTCTCCATCGGTGATCCCGCTTTGGTCACCGGCTCGCTGATGGTGTGCAGCATGGCCGACGTCTTTCAGTCGCTGCTGCAGAACGGGCGCATCGAGGTAGGCTTTTTGGGTGGGGCGCAGGTCGATCGCTACGGCAACATCAACACGACTGTAGTGGGGGAGTACGCGAAGCCCGCGGTGCGCCTGCCGGGAAGCGGGGGCGCCGCCGAAATCGCGATTCATGCCCGGCGAACGGTGGTGATCGCGCGGCTGGAGCGGCGCGGGTTTCCGGAGTCGGTGGACTTCGTCACCAGTCCGGGACTCCGGAGCAAGGGACGAACCCGGCGGGAGCTGGGAATGCCGGGAGCGGGGCCCACCAGGGTGGTGACCGACAAGGGAATTCTGGAAGCCGACCCGACCGATGGTGAGCTGGTGCTCTCCGCACTGTATCCCGGCGTTGACATATCCGAGGTGACCGCAAACGTTGGGTGGTCGCTTCGTTGCCGGAGCCGTCTGCATCAGGTAGAACCGCCGTCCGAGCGGGAGCTGCATCTCTTACG
>DASUVR010000344.1:0-6873 GCA_036378855.1 Gemmatimonadales bacterium
GCCGCGCTGCTGCCGCTGTACGCACAGCAACTCGTTCCGCTCCATCCAGCGGAGGAGGGCCGCTTCGGCCTGGTTCGCGTCCATGGGTACTACCCGCTGAGCCGTTGCCTGATGGGGTCCGGCAATCCGGTCCATTAACCCCGGAGATCTTGGCGTGCCTAGCGGGGAGCGCTCCTCGAGCAGCGCCTGCTGAAGGTAGCGGACCGGGATGCCGACTTCCCGTCCCAGTGAGATCAGCTCGTCGGAGGTGAGCGTCTCGCCCACCTCCCGCTCTGCAGTTTGCAGCTCGGCGGCGCGGCGGATGATCCGCTCGAGTGCCGCACGGTCAATTCGCGCGGGGGCAGGGCTCAGGGGACCCTCAGTCATCGCTACTCGGACGGAGGTGTCCTTGCCGCCTGGATTCGGAGCTGGGACATGAGAGAAGAGATGTCCGACGCTGGAAGCGCGTGCCCGGGGGGCTCGGCTGCGCTTGCGGGCGGGGGAGGGCTCGCGGCGGCGGCGGTCAGGAACGGACGGAACAGCTCCATCGGAATGGGAAAGATGGTGGTGGAGTTGTTCTCGGCGGCGATCTCAGTAACGGTCTGCAAGTAGCGCAGCTGGAGCGCAGTCGGCTCGGTGGCCAGCTGCCGCGCTGCCTGGGCCAGGGTTTCGGATGCCTGAAGCTCACCCTGGGCATTGATGACTTTCGCGCGCCGTTCGCGCTCGGCTTCGGCCTGGCGGGCCATGGCGCGCTTCATCTGATCGGGCAAGTCGACGTCCTTCACCTCGACGGCGGAGACCTCGATGCCCCAGGCCTCGGTACGCTCGTCGATGATCTTCTTCAGGACGGCGTTGATCTTCTCCCGATCGGAAAGCAGCTCGTCCAGCTCGACCTCACCCAGCACCGATCGCAATGTGGTCTGCGCCAGCTGACTGGTGGCGTAGTGGTAATCCTCGATCTCGAGCACTGCCTTGGCCGGATCGCTCACTCGCATGTAGAGGACGGCATTCACCTTGACCGAGACGTTATCGCGAGTGATTACGTCCTGCGGTGGGATGTCCAGCGCGGCAATTCTGAGTGAAACCCGCTTCTGACTGGCAAACCCGGCAGGGAGAAAAATCAGTCCTGGACCTTTGGTTCCCCAGAACTTTCCAAGGAAGAAGGAGACCCCTCGCTCATATTGACGGAGGACCCGCAAGCTAAGAAACGAATAGACAACCGCGATCGATAATGCAGGAAGCAGAAAGTCCATATGCCGTCACCCAGAAAAGGCCTCGACAACCACCGCGGCACCTTGGCCGCCACCGATGCAGGCGCTCCCGAGGCCATAACGCCCGCCGCGACGGCGCAACGCATGCAGGAGATGGAGCGTGATGCGGGCGCCACTCGCGCCCAGTGGGTGGCCGATCGCGATAGCACCGCCGTCCACATTGGTGCGCTCCCGATCGAGCCCCAGCTCCTGCTCGACCGCAAGGTACTGGGCCGAGAAGGCCTCATTCACCTCGATCAGATCCATATCCTCCAGCTTGAGGCCGGCGCGGGATAGAGCCTTGCGCGCGGCCGGAGCAGGCCCGATGCCCATGACGCTGGGCTCTACCCCCGCGGTTCCCCAGGCCACCAGCCGTCCCAACGGGCGAAGATTCCGTTGGGCAGCCTCGCGGCCACTGGCCACAACCAGCGCTGCCGCACCGTCGCAGATGCCGGAGGCGTTACCGGCGGTCACCACGCCGTCCTTTTTGAAGTAGGGCGGAAGTTTCGCCAGTGCCTCAGGAGAGGTGCCGGGGCGGATGTGCTCGTCCGCTGCCCAGGGCTCGCTCTGCTTGGTCTTCCGGTTGGGAATGGGAATAGGAATGACCTCATCGGCAAAAACCCCGGCCTTCCAGCTCTCCGCGGCGCAAGCCTGGCTCCGTGCGGCGTAGCAGTCGACTGCCTGCCGGGTGATCCGATAGCGTTGCGCCAAATTCTCCGCTGTTTCCGCCATCGACAATCCGCAGGCAGGGTCCCTCAGAGCCTCCCACAGCGTATCCTCCAGCGGAGCTGCCGGTCCGAGCCGCAGTCCCCA
Source organism: Gemmatimonadales bacterium (assembly GCA_036378855.1). Taxonomy (GTDB): domain Bacteria; phylum Gemmatimonadota; class Gemmatimonadetes; order Gemmatimonadales; family GWC2-71-9; genus CAVVWJ01. The sequence continues at coordinate 2,043 of DASUVR010000344.1, forward strand.
GCGGGCGCCACGGACAACATGCGGTGCCTGGCTCATCGACTCGGTTCCCCCGGCCAGCACCATACGCGACTCTCCCAACAGAATCTGTTGACCCGCCTGGATGATAGCTTCGAAGCCGGATCCGCAGAGTCGGTTCACCGTGACCGCCGGAGTCTCGACCGGGAGACCGGAGCGCAGCCCCACGTGGCGAGCCAGATAGATCGCATCGGCTGAGGTCTGCAGCACGTTGCCAAACACGACGTGATCGAAGGCCCCAGGTTCCACCCCACTCCGCTGAATGGCAGCCTGTGCCGCGTGAGTGCCCAGATCAGTGGCAGACAAATCCTTGAGAGAGCCGCCGAAGCTGCCGAAGCCGGTTCGAACGCCGGATAGAAAGACGATGTCAGCGCTGTCGCTCACGTGAGGTACCCCGGCGGGTGGAGTGTGGAGGGTTGAAATATGCCCGGCTGGCCAGTCGCCGCAAAGCTCAGCGATCGGAGCCAGTACGTCGGCTGGGGATCACCGAGACTCCGCAGTTGATGCAGTGCTTCCAGGCAACCTCGAGCTCGGTGTCGCACTCAGGGCAGTGCCGGACAGCCAGATTCTGTCCGCACTGGGGACAGAAGTTGACGGCTCGACCCGACGGCACGGGGGTGCTACAGCGGGTGCAGCGGGAGACCGGAGTATCGGCCGGCCGAATTTCCGGTTTGCTGCGACCCCGCTTCCGCGGGGCGTTCAGCTCAGGAGAGCTGGGCGAACTCCGGGGCGCAAATCTCAGGTTCGGCTCCGGATCCAAGATCTTTGCGACTGCCGCCGGGTCGAGCCGGATTGTGGCCGTCTCGTGCCGCTGGAGGATGGTCAGATCGGGATGAGCCCGACCTAGCTCCCCTGCGAGCTCCGCCCGGGCCCGGGAAGGGTCGGTGCGGGCCAAGCCGGCTTCCTCAGCGTAGAGCTGCAGCAATGCCAGCTCGTAGTCCTCGCTGGTCTCAATGCCCAGAGCCCGCCGGTTGGCGCGATAAGGAACGATCCCGTCCCGGACTTCAGCGAGGCTGAGGGGTCGACGGAGACCACCAGGATCCCTGGCGGCAAGGTTCAGCACGATTTGACGAAAGAGTCGCTCCAGATTCACCGGTGCTGTCTCCTGCTTCGGCTCAGAGGCGCAATTCTTTGCACGCGATTCGACGGCGGAACTGAGGTCGGCTGCCAGCAGGTTTCGTGCTGCGGGATTGGGCTCTACCGAGGGGAGGTTACACCTTCTCTGCCAGGGGAAAGCTCTCGCCTTCCGCAACCCTTTTTTCCAGAGCGGCAAAGGCCACGTCGGGATCGTACCCCACAAACTTTCCTTTGGCCTGTTTGATCTCGAGCCAGGGCAAGAAGCCCGAATCAACCGGACCCTCCGAGCTCTTGCCGCCGCGAGCTGCGGCGATCGCGAGATCGTTGGCGTATTCATTCTTGGGGTGTCCCTGATGGCCCCGGACCCAGGTCCACTGGACCTCGTGCAGACGGACGGTCTCGGTCAGGTCCTGCCACAGCTGCAGATTCTCGATCGGGCCGGCTTTCCGGACCCACCCTCGGGAGGCCCAGCCGGGAGCCCATTCCCGCATGCCTTTGACCAGATATTCGGAATCGGAGACCATGAGCACGCGGAGGCGATTGCGCTTACCGGCCAGAATTCGGAGCGCGGTAATAGCCCCACTCAGGGCCATCCGATTATTGGTGGTATTCGACACGTAGGTGAAAAAGTCGCGGCGCTGTATCTGCCGGCCGGCTCGAGCCTCGATCAGGCCACCTGCCCCTCCAGGGTTATCACCCTCGCGGCCGTTTCCCAGACAGCTCTCGTCCAGATGAACGATGGCCACTCGACTCACCCGATCACCTGAAAGCTCTCGATCTCATCGAGGCGAAAGGTGAGCTCTTCACCAGTCATAGGCAGCCAGCCGACCAGCGCCTCGTGCTGATCGATCGAGGTGACCCGGTGGGCTACCACGACATATTCCGTTCCCCGACGGGACAGAGCTACCCGAAGGCCGTCCCGGGCTGCTCGCTCCAACTGATCCATCCGTTCACTGGTCCATCGAACTGTAGACATCTACCGAGCTCCTGATTTCCGCACGAATACGGGTTGGTCCGCCAGAATATCTAGCTCAGCTGCCGAGCGACCCGTATGGTACCCGGTGTGCCCGCCACGATGCGACCGATTACCGCAGCTGCCGGAGTCTGCTCCTCGGCTAGGGCCGCCAGCAGCGCGGCCTCGTGCTCGGGAGGAACCACGAGCAGCAGTCCTCCGGAGGTCTGCGCGTCGACACAGAGATAGCGGTCGGTGGCCGTGAGCTCGGATGCCCACTCCACCCGTTCTGCTGCGGCGAGGTTTCGCTGAGTGCCGCCGGGGATCACTCCCCGGGAGGCCAGACTTCGGGCGTGGGGGAGCACGGGTATGCTGTCGAAGGCGATCTCGGCGGCCACCTTGCTGGCCTCCAAGATGTTGGTCAGGTGCCCCAAAAGCCCGAACCCGGTCACGTCAGTGGCGGCGCTGACGCCGACCTTAAGCGCGGCGCGGGCGGCGCCATCGTTCAATGCGGTCATCGAGCGTACCGCCTCAGTCATTCCCGTCTCGAGGAGGGCGTCGCGCTTGAGCGCGGTTGCCAGGATGCCGGTGCCGAGCGGTTTGGTGAGCACCAGCCGGTCACCGGCGCAGGCTCCGGCGTTGGTGAGCATCCGGTCGGGGTGGACCTCTCCCACCACCGCCATACCGAACAGTGGCTCGACGGAGTCAATGGAATGACCTCCGAGGACCAGACATTTGGCCTGCCGGGCCACCTGCGCCGCGCCGCCGAGCACCTTTCCCAGGATTTCGAACGGCAGCTGCTCACGAGGCCAACCCACCAGGTTGAGCCCGAATAATGGAGTTGCTCCCATTGCGTAGATATCGCTCAGGGCGTTGGCGGCAGCGATGGCACCCCAGGCTGACGGGTCGTCCACGATGGGCGTGAAGAAGTCCACGGTCGAGACCAGCGCTCGCTCGGGAGACAGCAGAAACACCGCGGCGTCATCCCTTGTGGCGGCATCGACCAGGACGCGGGGATCCTCTACACTCGGCAGAAGGCGCAGGACCTGCGCCAGATCGGCGGAGCCGAGCTTGCAGGCTCAACCGGCGCCATGCGAAAGGGCGGTCAACCGAATGCGCGGTTTCTGGTCGATTGGTGCGTCGCTCATGGTGCCTCCTCCATCGAGCAGTCTAGCCTTCCTGCTCGGCCCAGATCAACGAGCGCAACGCGATCAAGGCTCGCTCCTGCTGCGCCGTCGAGCCGAAGGTGCCGTCGATTCGCTGGCGCGACAGCAGCGCAGGTATGGCTCGCCGAACGGCTGCCCTCGCTGTAGAAGTACCCAGGGCAAGCAGCGCTTCGAGGGTATGGAAGAGATCCGCGGTGGGCCAGGTGCCATCGGGCGCCTGGTGCGACGCGATCAAGGATGACACCTGCTCCCGGCCCTGGCTGCTGAGGGGGCCCAGTGCCAAGGCGTGAATCCCGGCGATGATTGCATCTGCCGCAAAATATCCGTTCCAATCGGACCACTGCTCCTGAAGCTGATGCAGACTCGCCAGATGGCGCTGGACGGCGGCACGATCTCTCCAGCGTCCCCGCAGGGCTGCGCGGAGGGCGAGGCAACTGATGGCGAAGCGGGCTGCGGGCTCGGCCCGAAATACTTTCCCGTTCGGCAACATGACAGGCGCGAGTCGTTGCTCGGGCGGGGCCGGTGAGAAGAAGCCGGAGATGAAATGTTCGCACACCCGGTGGGAATGGCGAATCCGGCTGCAGCCCTGACTAAAAGCGCCGGGCTGCCCCTGAAGTCCCAGGATCCAGTCCATCACTCGAGCACAGTGGCTCTCGGCTGCACCGAGATCCATGAGCTCATGAGCCCGCCAGATGGTGGGCACCACCGCGGCTTCGATCCGCTCGACAGACGCGGACTCCTCCTCCAGCCGGCGAATTAAGCGCTGCCCCAGCTCGCCATCATCGGGAGAGGGGGAAGCAAGCACGCGCCGAGCGAGCAGGCCCTGGCGGGTGGAAGCGGACGCGAAGAAGAGGGAGAGTCGCTCGATTCCCTCGGATGCGGGCGGGGGTGGGTTCAGACGTCCCTCATGCTCGGGGGTGGAACCCAGGCTGTACCGTTACCAGGTTGCCCGAATGGAATCGACGTCCAGCAGGTGACCACGGGACATGACGCTCTGGATGGACCGGGTGTTCCGAATGTCGGTCAGCGGATTCCTGGTGAGTACGATGAGATCTGCCGCCTTGCCCGGGGCAATCAGCCCCAGGGAATCAACGCCCAGCAACACCGCGGCGTTTCTAGTGGCCGCCCTCAGGGCCTCCCTCGGGCTGATCCCCGCCGCGACCAGCAGCTCGAGCTCGCGGTGCTCGCTGTAACCGGGAACCAGAAGCTGGTTGGGAGAGTCGGTCCCAGTGGCGATCCTTCCGCCCGCGGCGACGAAAGCGCGAACGAAAAGATTTTGGATTGGCCGTGACTGGCGGAACGCCGTGAAATCAGCCGATTCCCATCCGGCCCGGCTGATCATTCCGGGCACGTTCCACTCTCGTCTGGCATCTTCGGGAACATCCTGGAGAGCGGAATCCCGGAGGATAGCCGGATCGTCCAGCCGGCTCAGGGTCTCGTGCAGTATCAGCGTCGGGACCAGGGTCACCCGTTCCTGAGCCAGGCGTGCGGCCAGCTCGGTGAGGGCTGCCGAGTCGAGATCAGCCCAGCTGCGCTCGAATGCGGTCCAACCGGGGAAAAACCCGCGGTAATGCGCCGCTACCAGAGACGAGCGCTGCCGGGAAATGGCCTCGGGTACGCC
>DASUVR010000345.1:0-14946 GCA_036378855.1 Gemmatimonadales bacterium
CGTCGTACGAGTTTGCCACGGACTCCTCGTCGGTTAGAAAAGCGTGAACGGTGAACGGTGAACAGTACACGGGGTGTCCAGATAACGGGCCCCGTTCACTGTCAACCGTTTACCGTTCACGACTACCACACCAGCGCCAGCGGGTTTTCCAGCATCCCCTTGAGGGTTTGAAGGAACTGCGCACCCGTGGCCCCATCGATTACCCGGTGGTCGCACGACATGGTGACGCGCATGCGCCGTCGGAGTGCAACCTGCTCCTGTTCGGCCACCGGCTTCCGCACGATCCGGCCCACTGCCAGGATGCCTGCCTCCGGCGGATTGATCACCGCGGTGAACTCGTCGATGTCGAGCATGCCCAGATTGGAGACCGAGAAGGTACCCCCAGTGTACTCCTCAGGCTTGAGGCGCCGCTCACGTGCCCGGCCGGCCAGGTCCCGCGTTTCCGCGGCAATCTCCCGCAACCCTTTCTGGTCGGCATGCCGGATCACGGGCGTGATGAGCCCTTCCTCGACCGCAACGGCCATGCTCACGTGCACTTCGTTCCAGTAGCGGATGTGGTCTTCCTGCCACCAGGCATTGCATGCCGGGTGCTGCCGGAGAGCCATCGCCACCGCCTTGATGATGATGTCGTTGAATGAAACCTTCACCTGCTGCCCCGCTTCCGCGCCGCCGCGCTGCCCGGTCGATAGGGCCTCCCTCGCGTCCCAAAGACGTTCCATGTCCACTTCGCTGGTTAGATAGAACGTCGGGATGGGCCCGATGGACTGCGCCAGACGCCGGGCGATGGTTTTTCGGATCTGAGTGAGGGGAACGTCCGTAAACGGCGTGAGGGGGGCAGCTGGGTGGCGGGTCAGCGGGGTGGGTGCCGCACCCGTGGAGCCGGTTTCGGCGACGCTGTCGAGATCTCGTGCAATAATCCGTCCCTCGGGACCGGAGCCGGCCAGCGCACTCAGATCGACCCCGCGGTCAGCAGCCATTCGACGGGCCAGAGGGGATGCCTTGACCCGGTTTCCCGCTGCGACAGAGGTCCCGGCTTTGGCCGGAGCGGGAGAGGGACGCGCCGCACCTGACGTTTCGGTGGCTGCCTGAGCTGGAGGCGCCGGCGGCATGGATGTGGGCTGATCCCGATCAGGTGCAGGCTGGGTTGCCTGCGATCGGGCCGGCTGACTCTGCGATTTGCCGGGGCGCTTCGGTTCTGCCCCGCCGTCCTGCTGCCCCGCTCCCCCGCCGCCGTCTTCGCCGGGCTCCCCGATCACCGCCACGGGCTCCGACACCGGGACCGTAGCACCGGCCTCGACGATGTGCTTGAGCAGCGTTCCTCCGGCGCGGGCCACCAGCTCCATCACCGCCTTGTCGGTCTCGACCTCAGCCAGAACATCGCCGACGGTAACCGGCTCACCCTCCTGCTTCTTCCACTCGACCAGACGACCCTCTTCCATAGTTGGAGAGAGCGCCTCCATGACGACCTTTGTGGCCATTGATTACTCCCGGTACAACACCTGGTTGACCGCGGCCACAACTTTGGCCGGATCCGCCTTGGCCGCCCGCTCCAGTTGCTTGTTATATGGCATGGGAACGTCGGCGCCGGTCACTCGGAGGATGGGCGCATCGAGCTCGTCGAAGGCATCACGCTGAATGGTGTCCACCACCTGGGCACCAACCCCGGCGAAGGGCCAGCCTTCTTCCACCACGACGCAGCGGTGCGTCTTGGCCACCGAGCTTAGAACCGATTCCCGGTCCAACGGCCTGATGGTACGCAGGTCTATCACCTCGGCGTTGACTCCGTCTGCTGCGAGCTGTTCGGCCGCCTTCAGAGTGACACTGACCGTCTTGGAATGGCAGATAAGTGTGACGTCGGCCCCCTCGCGCTTGATGTCAGCCTGGCCGATGGGCACGATGTGTTCCCCTTCAGGGACTTCGCCTTTGGTGTTGTACAGCATCTCGCCTTCGATGAACACCACGGGATCATCGTCCCGAATGGCGCTCTTGAGCAGCCCCTTGGCGTCGGCCGGCGTGGCGGGCATCACTACTTTGAGCCCTGGCACATGAGCGTACCAGCTTTCGAATGCCTGGGAGTGCTGGGCAGCGAGCTGCAGCGCCGCTCCTCCAGGGCCCCGGAACACCGCGGGCACTCCCACCTGACCATTCGACATGTAGCGCATTTTAGCGGCGGAGTTGACCAACTGATCCACCGCGAGGAGTGCAAAATTCCAGGTCATGAATTCAATGACCGGCCGGAGCCCCACCATGGCAGCGCCGACACCGACGCCGGCGAACCCCAGCTCGGTGATCGGGGTATCCACCACCCGATTGGGTCCGAATTCATCGAGCAGCCCACGGCTGACCTTGTACGCGCCTTGATAGACCCCGACCTCCTCACCCATGAGGAAGACCGAGTCGTCCCGCTGCATCTCCTCCCGAAGAGCCTGATTCAGCGCATCTCTATAGGTGATGACTGCCATGGTCGTGGGCGCTACTCCCCGGCGGCGTAAACATCGGTATACAGCTGATCGAGGTCGGGATCGGCTGCCTGATCGGCGAACTGATAGGCGTCGTCCACCTCTTCCAGCACTGCTTTGTCCATGGCCCGAACGCCCGCCTCGTCCATGAGACCATCTTCGATGAGCCGGTGGGACCAGACCGTTATGGGATCGCGCTTGCGCTGGTCCTCGACTTCTTCCCGGGTGCGGTAGTGGCCGTGGATCGGATCTGACATGGAATGGCCCATGAACCGGTAGGTGCGAACCTCGAGCAGGGTAGGATGCTTCTCGGTCCGGGCGCGCTGAACCGCGCGTTCCATGGCTGCGTTCATGGTGAGTACATCCTGTCCGTCCACCACCTCGTTGGCCATGTCATAGGAGCAGGCTCGCTCGGATATGTCATACAGGGCGCTGGCCCGCTCGAGAGCCGTTCCCATGCCATAGCGATTGTTCTCGCACAGATAAATCGCCGGGAGCTTCCAAAGTGCGGCCATGTTGAGCGCTTCATGGAAGGCGCCGTTGTTGACGGCGGCCTCGCCGAAGTAGCATACCGCCACCTGAGCGGTGTTGCGGTATTTGGCGGCGAATGCCATTCCAGTGGTAAGTGGTATGTGACCGCCCACGATGCCGTGCCCACCCAGAAAACCGAGCGAGGCGTCGAACAGGTGCATCGAGCCTCCCTTCCCGCCGGAGCACCCGTCGGCCTTGCCGAACAGCTCCGCCATCACTGCGCGGGCCGAGATGCCTCGTGCCAGGGCATGCCCATGCTCTCGATAGGAGCAGGTGATGTAATCATCGGGACCCAGCGCGGCGAGACTTCCGACCGCCACAGCTTCCTGTCCGATGTAGAGATGACAGAAGCCGCCGATCTTGCCCAGGCTGTAGGCTTCACCCGCCTTCTCCTCGAAGCGGCGAATCAGCATCATCTCACGGAGCCACCTGCGGTACTCGTCCGCTCGAGCCGGGTCGAGTCCCTTGGATTTAGCCTTGGGGCGGGCTGCGGTAGACTCAGCCACTCCGACCCTCGATAGCCTGAAGGAGAGATCCTTCGCTGCGCTCAGGATCACTGCGGCCTTGCGCCGCGGTCACCTGCTCCCACGCGTGATAGGAGCTGCGGGTGAGCGGACTGGATTGGACGTGAGTAAAGCCGAGGCCGATGCCGATATCTCTCAGCTCATCGAACTCCGCTGGGGTGTAATACCGCGCGACCGGCAGGTGACTTCCAGACGGGCGAAGGTATTGCCCGAGGGTGAGGATGTTGACGTCGCTGCGACGAAGGTCCCGCATGCATACGACGACCTCATCCCACTCCTCCCCCATCCCCAGGATGATGCCGGACTTGGTGAGGCCGTCGGGCCGCATCTGTCTGGCGCGGGCCAGTAGCTCCAGGGCCCGGGTGTAGCGGCCTCCCGGCCGGGCGAGTCGATACAGCCTTTCGGCGGTTTCCAGATTGTGATTCAGAATATCGGGGCGTGTCTCCATTACCATCGCGCGCGCGCGCTCGGAACCCTTGAAGTCAGGAATCAATACCTCGACTGTGGTGTCCGGCATCCGTCGCCGAATCTCGATGATGCAACCGGCGAACGCCTCCGCCCCGCCGTTCGGCAGATCGTCGCGGTCCACCGACGTGATCACCACATGCTGAAGCTCCATTCGGGCAACGGCTTCAGCCAGCCGAACCGGTTCCAGCGGATCGAATGCCTTCGGCGTTCCATGGGAAACGGCGCAGTAGGTGCAGTTCCGGGTGCACACGTCGCCCAGGATCATGAACGTGGCTGCCTTGTGCTCCCAGCAGTCGCCTACATTGGGACAGCGAGCTTCCTCGCATACTGTGTGAAGCTCCAGCTCCCGCATCAGACCCTTGATTTGCGCGTAGTTCGGTCCGCCCGGAGCCCTGACCTTGAGCCAGCCCGGCTTGCGCACCGGATTGACGGGAGCCGCGCCGAGTGTGCCTGAGGTTGAAGGGGATCGGGTCAGTTGGACCAGAGGAACCGCCACATCATCTCCTTATGGGCCGGGGCCGCACCAGAGGAAGCTAGTCGAGTCGTGGCTCCGAGCTAGCCATGGCAGGCCTTCAAAAGCTTCTGGGCGTCTTCCTTAACCTCTGCTGAGGCCTTCTCTTCCACCTCGGTGGGTCCGCGCTGGGTGGTGTACTCCGCAAAGGTATGAGTTGTCACGTCGATGCTGGTCTGGCCGCCGGCGTTGGCTCCGACCTCGACCTCCATACGGTTGATGAGCCGACGAAACTGCACGTCGGATCGGCGGGCCTCGAGATCGTACTTTTGGGCCGTGATCCGGTGCTCTGCGGCATCGAGGGAGCTCTGCTTGTACTCCAGGATCGGCAGCTGACGCCTGATGCACTCGAACGCGGCATCCGGAGCGGAGGAGGTCTGGCCGCTGGCAGGCGCCGCATAGTGCTGGCCACAGGCAGGTAAAAGAAGGAGGGTCCCGACGAACCAGCGATACCGCATGCAGTGCTCCGATCGGCAGAGGTTGGGGGTAATGTAACGCGGCTCGAGATCGAACAAAAAAAACGGCCTCCGCTGAGGGAGGCCGTTCTCTTGACGCACCCGCGATGAGCTAGAAGAACAACATCAGGCCGAAGGCCGGGGCAAAGGTCTTGTTCTCGTCGGCCCCGCTCTCGTGTTCCTTGGTCCAGGCGTAGTTACCCTCGCCGACCACCTTGAGCGACTTGGTAGCCTGGTAATAAATGCCACCGGAAACCAGCGTGTTCTCCGTCTTGAACGCGGTGGCCTCGCCATCGGTCGACTTGAGGAAGCTGGAACCATAGCTTCCGGCGATCGTGACCTTGCTGTTGGCCGGAGTAAAGGTGAGCTGGCCAATGTAGCCGTAGGAATCGCGGAGCTCACCATCACTGCCCACGCCGATACCCTGGACCGGCCCGCAGCCGGCGACCGCATCGCAGCCTCCCACCCCGTTGAACTGCAGGGTGGTTCCAATGCCCTTGCCCCAGTAGCCGGAGCCGGTGAGGGAGAACGTGGTCTTGCCGAAGCGGAACCCGCCGCCGGCGCCTACTGCGGTCTTGGTCTCGTCGGCCACCGGATTCTTGGCGTTCTGTGCGGTTCCGTTGACCCATAGCAGGACGTCGCCGGTCTTATAGGTTCCCTCTGCCTCGAGCCGGGGCACCTCGGTCTGCCCGTAAGCCGTGCCGGCATCGCTGTTGAGCGCCGAAGGCTGGAAGAGACCGATCGAGAGCTGTCCGGGCTTGCCGGCCGGAGTCGAGTAGGTCATCTGGGCGACGAAGTTCGGATAGATGTACCCGAAGCCGATGCGGCCCAGCGTGGTGCCGCCACCATTGATGCCGCCGGTGGCTCCGATGCCGAACAAGGTCTGGTCGGTCAGGATGTTCTGCCGGTTGAACAGGCCGATTTCACGGCCGGCCAGAATTTGCCCCCAGGTTCCACCGACAGTGAGGTACACCTGACGCATGTCGATCTGGGCGCCGAAGCAGTCGTGTGCCTGGCCACCGCATTGGATCTGCGGGGCAAACCCGAAGTGCACGCCTAAATCGGTGTTTCCTTCCTTGCCCTTGGCATCGAACACGGCGAAGGCAGGCAGAAGGCCGGTTCTCACGTTAAAGCCCTTGCCGCCGATACCGATCAGCCCGCCTGGAGCTCCCAGCGTGCCGCCACTCTCGCTGGTAGACTCGTAGATCGCAAACGCGTTCACGTTGCCGGAAAACGTGAAGGACCAGCCGTTGCTCATTTGCATCGTCAGCTGTGCCTCGGCGACGCTCGCCGCTCCCACCGCCAGACCCATACACAACAGTGCGACTCGCTTCATAGGTGCGTCTCCCTCATAGTAAGGATGACCGCCAACGACCGCTTAACCGGAAACCACCGTCGTCCCAGCAACATCTGTTCAAGGCACTGAATCCGATAAATGACGACCGAACGTCCCATTCACCTCCAGGAAAGCGTACCACGTGGGCAGGGGGAGGTGGTTCTTCCACCAGTAGTAATCATTTATCCGACTCTCGTACACATTGGCGTCGAAGGGAAAAAACAGGCCGCCACTTCGACGTAACGCGTCGAGCTCGGTTCGGACCGCTGCAGTATCCCGAGCTCGTTGAGCGGCCTGGCCCAACGCCGCTCCTGCCAGAAAGCCTTCGATGTAAGCGAACCGTGTCTTCGGCTCCATCTTTTGCCAGTCATTGCCGTTGACATTGAGCCAAGCAGGCCCTGGGTCCAGCCGGGCCCGGCTGCCGGCCGCGATGGATCCTGCAATCAAGACCATCCACCCCCAGTGACCGACCGTCATCGTCTGAAAAAACGGTCGGCAGGAGGTCTCAGGAAGAGACCTCGCTGCCGGCGCGAGTTGCTCACTGATTCTGGTTCGTGCCGCTGGTGTCTGCGCCCGTCTTCTTCTTCATCATCGGCGCCCTGCCCTTATCCTGGCTTTCTCCGGCCTGAGGCATTCCGGCAATCGGCGACTTGCCCGGGAGCCCGAAGATGAATACCGCATTGCCCAACGGATAGCTGATCTGGAAGTTTCCACCGCACGCCACCCCGATGAACTGCTCACCCTTGTGCATGAACGACATCGGAGCCGAGTTGCATCCGGCGCCGGCATTGAATTGCCAGAGGAGCTTCCCGGTCTTGGAATTGTAGGCGTTGAAATTGCCGTTGCCTTCTCCGGTGAAGGTGAGTCCGCCGGCGGTAGTCAGGGAGCCACCCATCATCGGCTGCGGAACCTTGTTTTGCCAGGCAATCTTGCCGGTCTTGAGGTTCACCGCGGAGAAGAGGCCATACTGCTCTTCGCCCGGAATGGCGACGAAAGCCGATCCGAGCCAGAGCTTGCCCTTCTCCAGCGGAGCATTGTGCGTGATGTAGTTCATCGGCTGGTGTAAGCCCGCCACGAAGCCATAGCCGGTAGTCGGATCAACCGACATCGGGGACCATTCCGAGCCACCATTGGCGCCCGGCAGCATCCGAGTCCCTTTCTCCGTCGGCAAGGCAAACATGTTCTCTTGCGGAGTAAAGTTCTCGGTCTTGCGGATCAGCTTCCCTGTGGCCGCGTCGAGGACGTAGACCCAGGCGGTCTTGCCGGCGTGCACCACCACCTTCTTCCCACCCAGGGTGGTCACCAGCGGCGGCGAGGTGGCATCCAGGTCCCAGACATCGTGGGGGACTGTCTGGTAGTACCACTTGGTCTTGCCGGTGGTGGCGTCGATCGCCACGACCGCGTCGGTGTAGAGATTGTCGCCGGGCCGCACGCTGCCGTCGAGGTCAGGCGAGGGGTTGCCGACCGAGGCGAAGATCAGGTTCAGGTCCTTGTCATACGCCGGAGTGGTCCAGACGCCGCCACCGCCGGTCTTCCACGCGTCGGCATACTTGGCGCTGTCGGCCTTCTCCTTGGCCACGTCCCGATGCAGATCGCTGTCCTCGGCCTTGGGCGCCCAGGTGCCCCACCAGCCGTTCGGGGCCTTCTCATCGAACGTCGGGTCACCTTGGGGAGCCGGAATCGAGTACCAGCGCCAGACTTGATCGCCGGTCATGGCATTGTAGGCGGTGACGTGGCCGCGAATGCCATACTCACCTCCAGACACGCCCACGATCACGTTGTCCCCGATAATGAGCGGCGCGTGGGTGATGCTGTATCCCGCCGCCGGATCGGCCACTTCCTTGTCCCAGAGGACCTTGCCGTCCTTGGCATCGAGCGCCACCAGGTGGGCGTCCAGGGTGCCCATATAGAGGTGGGCGCCTCCGTGGATGCCGAACCCGCGGTTGTTGGGGCCGCAACAGTAGATCGTGGTGCCCAGCTTGTGCTCGTAGCGCCAGAGCTCCTTCCGGGTGTTGAGATCGTAGGCCATTGCCGTGTTATACGGCGTTGTCACATACATGACACCATTGGAAACAATGGGCGTGTTCTCGAAGGACCCGAGCTTGGCGATACCGGTCTGAAAGACCATCCGGGGAACCAGTCGCGACACGTTGGCCGTAGTGATGGCTTTCAGTTTCGAGTACCGCTGATTCCAATCGTTGCCCCCATACGTGGTCCAGTCTCCGGTGCCTTGTGCGGCAACCGGCACCGCCATGGCCAGGAGCACGGGGGTCATCCACCAACCGGATCTGGTCCTCATGGGCACATTCTCCTCGGGGGCAGGGTCAAAGACGTGGCCATGCCGCCAAGCGGCAGGCCGAGGCCCACTTCATATCCGATGGGCCTGGCTCGGTAGTAATCAGAAGTCTCGATTGCGCTGATCATGACTGCGGCGCCAGGGCCGCGAAGGGGGAGGTGCCCAACGCTGGGGCGCCGATTAGTTCAGGGGCTGTAAGTATTTACCGGGTTACAATCTGACGAGGTCGCTTCTGGCGTCAAGTCCTGAAATCGGCAGAGGAGAGGGGCTCGATGTGGAATAATCATGCAACCTAATGAGATGCAAAAGGTTGCATCAGCGAAACAAAGCTGAGGCTTTCTTGATCGTTTGCCATACTCCCCAGATCAACGGGACCGACACAAGGAGCCAGGCGATCACCACCACGGCCAAATGCTGCTGACCGGACCTGGGTTCACTCTGGTTGAAGGAACTCATTTTGATCTCCCCAAGTGAACTATCAGCACGGGCCAACGAGGTATTCAGCGCGATCTATATCTATGCAACGTTAGCGCGAGCGGGCCATCGCTCGGTCGGTCAGCTGATCGTCGGCCATGTAGTAGCGGTCTGGAACCGGCCGCACCGCCAGATTGCAGAGAAATCCGATCACAAGCAAACCCGCCATGAGATACATCGTAGTGTTGTATGCCTGAGCGGCTGGAGTGCCGTGCTCGATCTGATACTCCCGGATGTAGTTGACCAGAACCGGGCCGGCCACCCCGGCTGCGGACCATGCAGTCAGCAGCCGCCCGTGAATGGCGCCGACGTATTGGGTGCCGAAGATGTCTGACAGGTAAGCCGGAATGGTGGCAAAACCCCCTCCGTACATCGTCAGGATCAACACCGCCGCCGCCACGAAGAGCGCGACGCTGCCGATTCGTCCCGCGTAAGGAAGGGTGAGGTACAGAATGGGTCCCAGTGAAAGGAAGAGCGCGTACGTGGCCTTCCGCCCGATCCGGTCGGATAGTGAGGACCAGCCGAACCGTCCCGCCATATTGAACAAGCTGAGTAATCCCACGAATCCGGCGGCGGCATCCGCCCGGACCCGGCCCTTGAACATCTCCTGGATCATGGGCGAGGCCTGCTCCAGGATGCCGATCCCCGCGGTCACGTTCAGGAACAGCACCGCCCAGAGCAGATAGAAGGGAACGGTCTTGATTGCATCGTCCACGTGAACTTGACGGTGGGTGATGAGTCCCCGTGCATTCGGCGTCGGAGGCAGCCACCCCGTCGGGCGCCACCCCGGTGCGGGGACCCGGAACAGGAAAGCACCGGAGAGCATTGCGATGAGATAAATCGTGCCCAGCGTCATGAATGTTTCGGCGACACCTACCGAGGTGGCAGACTTATACCGGTCCAGTAAAAGCTGAGACAGCGGACTCGCGATCAACGCTCCCCCGCCAAATCCCATGATCGCCATACCGGTGGCCATTCCCCGCCGGTCGGGAAACCACTTGATCAGAGTGGAGACCGGCGTGATGTACCCGAGCCCTAGTCCGCACCCGCCTAGGACCCCGTACCCCAGATATATCAGCCAGATGTTATGCACCGATACACCGAAGGCCGAGATGAAGAAGCCCAGGCCCCAGCAGCAGGCGGCAACAACGCCGCTCTTGCGAGGACCGGCGTGCTCCAACCAGCGGCCGAATACGGCGGCCGAAAGCCCCAGGAACACAATCGCAATGGTGAAGATCCAGGCCAGCTGAGTCTGCTTCCAGTCGCCCGGGGCGGATTGGCTGATGCCGATGACCTTGGTCAGCGGGAGCTTGAAGACACTGAAGGCGTAAGCCTGGCCGATGCTCAGGTGAATAGCCAACGCTGCGGGAGGAACCAGCCACCGATTGAAACTCGGCCCGGCAACGATGCGCTCCTTGGACAGCAGGCCCGCCATGAGAGAGTCTCCCGAGATTAGGTTACTGCTGGCGCGAGCGGGATCTAGTCATCAGGGTTCGGCACAAGGTACAGGTGACGCTATTTCATTGCCAGATCACATGAGGAAGTCCATGCCACGAGTCGTCCAACAGGCCCTTCTGGCTGCCATCCTGGCCGCGGTGATCGCCTGTTCCGGAAAGTCCCCAAGCGCCTCCTCCGCGCCCGCACCCTCAGCTGCCCCGGTGCCTCGTCCAGCTGCGCCGGATTCGGCACCGATCCCAACAGACGCCGGCTGGATTCAAACCGATAGTGCACAACGAACTGTCACGCTTTCGCTAGCGGTCACCAAGCCGGCCGGCAGTCCGTCGGCTCTGATCAACGGCTACCGCTCTGGCCAGGCCCAGATCGAGGTTCCTGTCGGCTGGACCGTCAAGTGGAACTGGCGCAACGATGATCCGGGGGCGGCGCACAGCCTGGTGGTGATGACTCAACGAGAGAAGGTTCCGCTCGAGGGCGGCCGGGCCTCTTTCAGCAACGCGATGAGTCGCTCAGTAACCGAGGGTCTCGCGACGGGCCAATCCGACCAGACCACCTTCGAGGCTGAAGAGGCGGGTTGGTACTGGCTGATGTGCGGCGTTCCCAATCACGCACTGAACGGTGAGTGGCTGGAGCTGCGGGTGAGTCCTGATGCTCACAAGGGAAGCCTGCACCTCAAACAACGCTAGCATCACGACTCCTCACGTCCCAACCGCTCCGGCCGGAGATCACGCAAATCCAGACCCGCGGGTTCGCCGCAGAGGAGCCGGGCCATTATGACCCCGGTGAGTCCGGCCAGGAGGATCCCATTTCGGCCGTGACCGCAGGCATACCAGAGCCCGCCGAGTTTCGGTTCTGCTCCCAGGACCGGCTTGCCATCCGGCATAACCGGGCGTAGACCGGCCCAGGTTCGCCGCACCTCTGATCGGACCAGCCCGGGATAGAGCGCCAACCCACTCGCGAAGATCTGCGCCAGGCCGGCCGAGCTGACTGCCGGATCGAAGCCGACGTACTCCATGGTGGACCCCAGGATTGCCTCGCCCCCTCGAGCCAGGAGATAGGAGTCCTTGTGATACACGATGGCCCGCGCCATCGTGGGCGGCCACGGTAGCGCCGCCATCTGACCTCTCACCGGTTGTACCGGTATGGTGCGCGGGAGTCCGCGGATTTGCCCGGTCCAGGCACCGGCGGCAATCACTACCTGGGAGGCGCCATAGTGCTCCCGCTCGCCGATAACACCGGAAACGCTGCTGTTCGCGCGTTTGACTTCAACGACGCGGTCGCGAATCACGGTGGCTCCTCTGCGGCGGGCATCCTTCAGCAGAGCTTCTACCAATCGTGCCGGGTCGAGGGCGCCGTCATGGGGGGCCCACAGAGCGCCCACAGCCGGACCTAACCATGGCCAACGGTGGCGCAGTTCGGTCGGGTCGAGCCACTCGCAGCGTAGCCCCTGACCTTTCTGCCAATCCACCTTCAGGCGCAGACTTTCCGCGTCCGCCTGGTCGAAGGCAACTCGGGCAATGCCCTCTCGCCAGAGTCCCAGGTCTATTCCTGTGGTCTCCCCCAGCGCCGCTGCCAAGCCGTCATAATGATCCCGGGCGGGCAGCGTAATACGGAGCAAGGGATCACTCGCGTCGGCCTCGATCTGGGGTGCCAGCATGCCGGCAGCTGCCCGCCAGGCCTGGCCCATCTCGGTTCCAGGCTCGATGATCAGGACATCGCGCCCCCTGACCGCCAACTCCCGGGCACAGGCAGCACCCACGGCGCCGCCGCCGACTATGATGATGTCGCTGTTGGGCGGCACGCCGGCCCTATGAAACTATTTGAAACGTGGAAGCGTACTGCGCCGTGTCTCGTCCAGATGAGGAAACTGTGATGATCCGGAACCTGCTGGGATTCGCCATCTTTGCCGTGGTCGCCCTGTTTGTGCTCAAGCTGGTATTCGGCTTATTCGGGCTGGTGTTGGGCTTGTTTGCGGCGGTCCTCTGGTTTGCCTTCCTGGGATTCATCATGTACCAGATCCTGAAGCTCTTTGCTCCGGAAACCGCCGCCCGGGTTCGAGAGATGATTGCCGGTTCTCAGGGATGAGCAGAGTAGTTCTGGCGGGCGAACCGCGTCACGGTTCGCCCAGCTGATCGAGCACTCCCCACACAAGTAGTGGCAGGAGAATTTCGTGATGGCCGGTGAGGAGGTATCCAGCGCCGCCGGCCCGAGTCGGCCGCTGAACCACATTGAGTCGAGGCCGATAATGCCGCTGCATGTCGAAGTCGGCGGCGGTAAAGTGCGTCGGGCGCCCGCCTCCCAAGTTCCGGGCGACGGTGAGCGCCTTGAGAAACACCTCGGGCAGGACCACGGCGCTGCCCCAGTTCATGGCCACTCCTCCCTGGTCCAGATCGGGCAGTGATCCTGCAAGACGCCGGAAATCCCGCTGGGCGGTTTCACCGAGTGCCGCTCCGTCAGCTGCGGGATGCTGATGAATGATCTCGGCTCCGATGGCGGGATGTACCGTCACGGGAACTCCGGCCCGGTGGGCTTGCAGCAGGATGGAAACATCTCCCCCCGGAACTAGTCTCCTCTCCGATAACGCGAGCGCTAGGCCCTCTCCCATACCCCGGCCCGCCTCAGCCGCCGCGGTGATCGCAGCATTCATCTCGGAGCCGGTCTCCTCGGCCATGCCGAAGCTTCCGTCACTCAATCCACTCTCCACGTCTTCGCTGGTCCCGCCATAGGCGGCAAGCTCGAAGTCGTGGATGGCAGCGGCCCCGTTCAGCGCCAGGTGAGTGACGATCCCGCGCGTCAACCAGGCATTTACCAGCGGGCCCAGGCCCACCTTAATGACATGCCCGCCGATGAGGAGAACAACTCCGCGACCGCCGCGCTGGGCCTGCGCTACCGCATCGATAACGAGTCGGAGGTCCCGGGCGGCGAGTACATCGGGCAGGCTGGAAAGGAAGGCGGCGAAGGAGCGATCGGCGGCGGGAACAGAGGCGAGGAGTGTCGGGTCAACCTTATTCTGCCGCTCACCCACCGGTACAGTTCGGACGCGGCTGAGATCTGCCTCGCGATACCGCACGCTCACCGGCTCATAGCCGAGGCGGCGGTCCCTGGAAGAACCATGTCCTTGAGTCTGAGGGTGATAGTCCCGAAGGGAAACTTTGTTCGAATCTGAACCGGGAGCCGCCGAGAGTCATCCGTCAGCCAGATGCGGGTATCCGAACGCTTCGAAAAAAGACCCTTGGTGTCGATCACCGGATGCAGTACCAGGCACTTGACCTTGCTGCCGTCGGGCAGGTCCATGCTTTCACGCTTGAGCACTTCGATGGTGACCGGATTCTTTTCCTTTCTGAAGTAACGAGCATAGGTGTATTTCTGACCTACTTCGAGCGGCGTGACCCGGACAAAGTAGAAGAAGGCCGCGTCGTCCAGCGGATCCGCCGGCGTTTCCTGTTTCCCCTCCTTGCCATGCTCCAGGTAGAAGCCTGAATCGGGAAAAATTTCATAGCTCCGCTTGGTCTTCTTGTCGTTCTCGAGGAAATCCTGGACAAATCTGCGAGACGTCAGGTCGGAGGTCCCGATCCAGGACTCGAGCACATCGTCCAGCGAGTAGAACATGGTCTTGCCCTGGAGCCTGAAGCGCAGCCGAAAGCTTTCCACGCCCCGGACCGTGTCAACCGAAGCCACTTCCAGAGTGCCCGAACCGAGCGTGAGCATCCCGAGCTTGGCGCTGTACGAGAGTTTTTCCCCGACCGCAAACGGGTAGTCGGTCGGCGCCCTGGCAGGGGAAGCTGTCTGGACAACCAGTTGAAAGATCAATCCGCTGAGGATCACGAGGGCGCCACCTCCGCCTGAGGGGTGGCGTCCCGGGTCCGACTCTCTTCCTGCTGCGGAGGTGGAACCAGGTGGCGCAGCAGGCCCCGGGCTTTCCAAACGGTCATCGCGGGCTCCCAGGCACCCGAACGACTGGATCGTTGCCGCAGGTCATGGCGCTCGACGGTCGCCAGGGTCTCGACCCGGCGGGCAAACTTCGCGCTGCGTCCATAGAGCTCCGCATTGGCCGCCCATCCTTCGGTCCGCAAAACCGGCGGGGCCCCGCTCCGGAAGGCGTTGCGAAGCGTGACCAGCCGGAAGATGGCAAAGCCGGACACCACGTCGGAAACACCTGGAACCGAAACGACTCCCCGCAGCAGCATCGGCGCCAGCCGGCGAACCAGCCGCCGGGTGCGAGAGCGCTCACCCTCCACCTTGGCCTGACCGATCACGATGTCGGCTCCACTCTCGATCCGCCGGACCAGATCGGGAATGAATTGAGGGTTGTGGGTGAAATCGGCATGCATGAGAATGGCCGCATCCCGCTTGGGGCGGTCGGTGCGCTGGACTGCCTGTCTCAGGATCGCCTCGACGCTTTCGGCGTATCCCCGGCGGCTCGGGTGCCGCGTTACC
>DASUVR010000346.1:0-11155 GCA_036378855.1 Gemmatimonadales bacterium
CATCGCGCCTTTGGTGAGCTCGCGGTGGGGGATGTGTCGCGCAAGCTGGTGCAGATCTTCTTCGCGACCACCGCGCTCAAGAAGGACGACGGGGTTCGTCCCGGCTCCGCCACGCCGAGACAGATCCGGCGGCTGGGGATCATCGGCTCGGGTTTCATGGGGTCCGGAATCGCCGGTACTGCCGTGCTGAATGTCGAAGTCGACACCCGGCTCAAGGATTCCGATCTGACTCGGGTGGGGAAGGGACTCAAGGCCGCCAACCGCCTGCTGAGCGACCGGCTGCAAAAGCGAAGGCTGACCCGTCCGCAGTACGAGCGGCTCAATGCGTTGCTCTCCGGCTCTTCCGACTACAGCGGATTTCAGCGGGCCGACCTGGTGATCGAAGCCGTGTTCGAGGATCTCGACGTCAAGCGCAAGGTCCTGGCGGAAGTCGAATCCGTAGTGCGACCGGACGCGATCTTTGCCACCAACACTTCCACCATTCCCATCCGCCGCATCGCGGAGAACGCCCGCCGGCCGGAACGGGTATTGGGCATGCACTTCTTCTCGCCGGTGGAGCGGATGCCGCTGCTCGAGGTGATCCCCACTGAAGCAACCTCCGGCGATACGGTGGTAACGGCAGTCCGTTTCGGGCGCCGAATGGGAAAAACCGTGATCGTGGTGGCCGACCGCCCTGGCTTCTGGGTAAACCGGATCCTGTCGCCATACCTCAATGAGGCGGGACACCTGCTCCAGGACGGCGTCCCCATTCCGGTCATCGATCAGGCAATGACTGCGTTTGGCTTTCCGGTCGGCCCGATTGCCTTGCTGGATGAGGTGGGGCTCGATGTTGCCGAAAAGGCGGGCAGCGTGATGTACGAGGCCTTTGGCGAGCGGATGAAGCCCGCCGGAGCGCTCAGCCGGATGCTCGGCGCCACCCGGCTGGGACGAAAGAATGGCCGCGGTTTCTACAAGTACCGCGAGGGCCACAAGGCGGGAGTCGACAGCAGCGTGTACCCACTTCTCGGTGTCAAACCCGCGGAGACCCATTCCGATCTGGTGCAGCGAAGGCTGGTGTACGCCATGCTGAACGAAGCCGCTCTGGCCTGCTCCGAGAATGTGGTGCGCACTCCGCGGGACGCCGATATCGGCGCGATATTCGGGATCGGGTTTCCCGCCTTTCGGGGCGGACCTCTCCGGATGATCGACGACCTCGGAGCCGGGCGAGTGGTCGAGACCCTGTACCATCTGCAGGAGCAGTTTGGCGAGCGGTTCCGGCCTGCCCCCGCACTCCTCGAGCTGTCCCGGCGCTCGGGCCGCTATTACCCGGCTTAACCTTTCGATTTCTCCACCACAAAGGGAGGAAGGGCACAAAGGTTACGAAAACTCACAGAGCCCTCGTTCTCCCGCTTCGAACTTTCGCCTACATGTTTTTGTACAAAAGCACACCGGACGAGCACCGAATTCGGAGAACGAGGACCTTACTGGTTGACGTTGCCTTTGTGCCCTTCCTCCCTTTGTGGTGAACAGTTTACTACAGCCTCAATGAGTCGCATGGCTTGGGGCGTTGTCTTCCTCCTGGCGATAGCCTATTTGGGGCTGCTCCTGCTCCTTCGGCTCAATGAGTCCCGGCTGATCTACTTCCCCGGCTCAGAGCGGAGGCTGATCCCTCCGCCCGCGGAGCTGCAGCTGCCGGTGCGGCACGCCACGATCCGGACCGACGATGGGCTGAAGCTGGGAAGCTGGATCATCCCGGCCGGAGCGGATTCCACCGGCTACTGGATGCTCATCTGCCATGGGAACGCTGGGAATCTGTCGGAGTTCGGCCGGCCCGATCACTACGCCGGGCTCCGCGCGCTGGGTCTGAGTCTGCTCGCGTTTGATTACCGCGGATATGGCGAAAGCGAAGGCGCGCCCTCCGAAGCCGGTTTATACCGGGACGCCGACGCGGCCTATCAGTACCTGCGGGATGAGCTGCGGGTCAGGCCGGAGCGGATCATCGTGTTCGGCCACTCTCTGGGATCGACCGTTGCGGTTGACCTGGCCAGCCGGCTGCCGGCCGCGGGGCTCATCCTGGAGGGGGCGCTCACATCCGTCATCGAGCGGGGGGCCGAGCTCTATCCTTATATCCCGGTGCGATGGATCGGGCGCAGCCGGTTTTCCTCGATCGACAAGATCTCCCGGGTCCGGATCCCCAAGCTTTTCCTGCACGCCCGGGCCGATGACGTGGTTCCTCTGGCGCATGGGCGGCGGTTGTTCGAGGCCGCTCCGCCGCCCAAGACATTCGTCGAGCTCAGAGGCGGCCACGGCGATGCCTTCGAGGTGGACTCCGCTACCTACTTCGGGAGCGTTCGACGTTTTGTGGAAGGTCTGCGCGGGGAGGGTGGGAACGGCGGGACGACGGAACGTGGGGACGGTGAGGCCCATTAGTCAAACATTGCCATACTGCCGTCCCGATCCGTCGTTCCTCATTTTCCGTCCTTCCCCACGTTCCCTCGTTCCGTCCTCCCGCCGTTCCGCCGTCCCCCACCTATCTTCCATTCATGCCCGCCGTGCCGGAACAGCTGCGAGCCGCCGTGGCCGAACGCTACCGTATCGAAGAAGAGATCGGTCGGGGAGGAATGGCTTCGGTGTATCTGGCCGAAGATCTGAGGCACGGTCGCAAGGTTGCCATCAAGGTGTTGCTGCCGGCTCACGGCCATGCCTACGAGCCCCAGCGCTTCCTGCGCGAGATCCGGATTGCCGCCCGGCTTTCCCATCCCCAAATTCTCCCGGTTTATGACTCGGGCGAATGCGGCGGCCTACTGTATTTCGTGATGCCCTATGCCGGCTGCGAGAGTCTGCGGGACCGGCTGCAGCGCGAGGGTCAGCTGCCGATCGATGCCGCCCTCCGAATTACCCGGGCCGTGGGCGCTGCACTCGGCTACGCCCACCGGCATCACGTCATCCATCGCGACATCAAGCCGGAGAACATTCTGCTGCAGGAAGGCGAGCCGGTCGTGGCCGACTTCGGGGTGGCAACCGCCATGTCGGCCGCGGGCGGAGACAACGTCTACATCACCGATCGCGGTTTTGCGGTGGGCACTCCCGCATACATGAGCCCGGAACAGGCCAGCGCCGAGCGGGACCTCGACGGCCGCAGTGATCTCTACAGCCTGGCCTGCGTGCTGTACGAGATGCTGGCCGGCCAGCCTCCCTTTGCCGGCTCGGGCGCCCGGGCGACAATGGCCCGTCACGCCATCGAGCCTCCGGTCCCCATCCGCTCACTTCGGCCCACGGTTCCGCTGGGAGTCGAGCTCGCGCTGCAGCGGGCCATGGCCAAGTCGCCGTCCGAGAGATTCGCCACCATGGCGGAGTTTTGCGACGCGCTGCTTGCCCCTGCGCCGACCGTGACCCCAATGATCGGAGCTGACCAAAGGAGCATTGCCGTGCTGCCCTTCGTCAACTCGAGCGCCGACCCGGAAAATGAATACTTCAGCGACGGAATGACCGACGAGCTGATCACCGCGCTCAGCAAAGTCGAGGGTTTGCAGGTCGCGTCCCGCACGACGGTGTTTGCCGTCAAGAGCATGCGGGAAGACGTGCGAACCCTGGGCAACCGGCTGAACGTCGCGACCGTGCTCGACGGCACGGTGCGGAAGGCGGGCAATCGGATCCGGATCACGGTTCAGCTCAGCCGGGTGAGTGACGGGCGGCTGCTCTGGTCGGAGCGCTACGACCGCGAAATGTCCGATGTCTTTGCGATTCAGGATGAGATCGCGGGAACCATCGTGCGGACGCTCCGGACAACCTTGCTGGGCGATCTGGGAGACCCCACGCCGGTCCGTTACACCGCCAACGTCAAGGCATACAGCCTGTACCTCAAAGGACGGTTCTGCTGGAACCGGCGGACCCAGGAGGGAATCCGGGAGGGCATTCAGTATTTCGAGCAGGCCATCGCGGAAGATCCCGAGTACGCGCTGGCCTACAGCGGGCTGGCCGACTCCTACGCACTGGATCTCGACTACAAGGGCGCGCCCGTGTTCGAGGGGATGGAACGGGCAAAGGCGGAGGCCCGCAAGGCAATCGCGCTGGACGAAAGCCTGGCCGAAGCTCACACCTCGCTGGGCTGGGTGACCTTCATCTACGACTGGGACTGGGCCGGTGCCGAGCGGCAGTTCCGGCGCGCGGTGGAGCTCAACCCCCGCTACTCGACGGCCCGTCAGTGGTACTCCTGGTTTCTCGCCGCAATGGGACGGTTCGAAGAGTCGCTCGAGCACGCGCGAGTGGCCACCGAGCTCGACCCGGCCTCGGTCTCGATTCGCCGAAGCATGGGATGGCTCAACTATTACGCCCGGCAGCACGACGCGGCGCTGGACAACCTGAGGCGCGCCCTGGCCATGGACCCGACGGCAGAGGAAACCCACCGCCTGCTGGGGCTGGTCTATCTGCAGCAGGGATTGCTGGATGAAGCAACCGCCGCCTTGAAGGAGGCGATCGCCATCTCCCCCAACGATGCGCTGGCGCTGGCGGGTCTGGGACACGTGGCCGTGTGCCGGGGCCGAGTCGATGAAGCGCTCACCATCCTGGCGGAGCTGGATGCGAGAGGCAGATCGCGCTACGTGTCGCCGGTGGCGCAGACGCAATTGTATGTTACGCTCGGCCAGCGTGACCGGGCGTTCGAGTGGTTGGATAAGGCGTTTCAGGACCGGCGCGGCTGGCTCGCCTATCTCAAGATCGAGCCGATGCTCGACAGCATTCGGGATGACCCCCGCTTTCATCGGATGCTCGAGCGCATGCGGCTGGCGTGAGGGACGGCGGAACGTGAGGAACGGCAGAACGTGAGGGACGGCGGAACGTGAGGAACCGAGCCGAGGACGTGCAGGTGGGATGAGCGATGCTGAAACTGGATACCGAAGCCGATGTGGCCACAGCACTGGCGGAGCCACTCGCCATACTCTATAAGCACAGCCCGATCTGTCCTACGAGCGGAATTGCGTTCGAGGAGATTCGTTCGCTCAGGCGTCTGCAGCAGGACGTCCCGGTGTACCTGGTCGATGTGGTTCATTCCCGTCCGCTGTCCCGCTACATCGCCGAGCGGCTCGGCGTGGTGCACGCGTCGCCCCAGGCGATCATCCTGAGGTCCGGCGTTCCCGCCTGGCACGGGTCTCATTTCGATCTACGGGCCGACACCATGGCTCGCCAGCTGGAAGCGCTCAAAGAAGGGGGTGAGCGCTCGATCTGAAACGTATGACATGTGTCGGAACTTGAACCGTTGTTCCGTTTTCGTGCCGGCGAAACAGCGGTTCAAGTCTCTCCAGTAGCATTCCGCTCCCATCCTGTTCTTCACCCAGCCCGCCAATCCTATCGTAGCGTCGCCCCGAGCGTCACCGGGGTGTCATGATCGCCATCGCAGTGCCTCGGAGGCGCTACGCGAATTCTCATCATCGACGACGATCCCCGGCCGCAGGCCTCGCCAACCACACCCCCCAACGGATCATCGGGCGTGGAAGGTGTCGACCTCAACGGTTACGGACCACCCGCTGACTCTCCATCCCACGGAGAAGCTCAGCCGGTAGTCCACGAGTATCAGGTCGCGACGCCGGCGCCGATTCTAGTGGATTCCCTCGGCATCGCGCCCGGGCCGGAGGAAGCCGGGTCGGCGGACGTGACGGTGGTGCGTGAGCTGATCGCCCGGGTGCAGGAGCTGTTGCAGCGGACTCGGCGGCTCCCCGCCGCTGCGTCTGCCGCGTGGAGCGGAACCATTCGCTTCGGGACGGTGATGGTGGAACCGGCTACTCAGACGGTTGTTCGCGACGGACAACCAGTGAGGGTCACTCACACCGAGTTCCGGCTACTGCTGGCCCTGATGCGGCGGCGGGGCGCCATCGCATCACGGATGGAGCTGCTGGGCGAGGTCTGGGGGTCCGGTACCGCGGTGAGCCGTCGTGCAGTCGACACACACATCGCGCGGCTTCGTCGCAAGCTGGAGGAAGATCCCGCCAATCCTCGTCACATCCTGACCGCGCTGGCCTGGGGTTACCGCTTTCGTCCCTGATTTACCTCGTCGGAGTCTTGTTTCGCTACACGGAGGACACATGGCACGTTCATCGTTCGATCATTTGCGGGATCGGCTGCGGCTTGCCTGCCTGGCGCTGGTCGGGTTGGGGCTGCTGCCCTGTTCCTTGCTGGCCCAGCAGCCGGTAACCCTGACCGGCAAGGTAACCAGCGAATCCGGCGACCCTCTGCCCTCGGCTGGCGTCACTATCGAGCAGCTCGGTGCCGGTGCGGCGACCCGTCCGGACGGGAGCTATACCATCCTGATACCGGGCGCCCGGGTGCCCTCCGCTCCGGTAATCGTGACCGTTCGTCTCGTGGGTTACAAGCCGCGCTCGGCCCAGGTGGACCTGACCCGCGGCTCCGCGGTGCAGGATTTCAGTCTGGCCGACAATCCCCTGCAGCTGGGTGAGCTGGTCGTGACCGGGGCAGGCACCGTCAGCGAAGTGGAAAAGCTCGGCACCGGGCGGAGCAGCGTGGATTCGCTGTCCCTCGTTCGGAGCGCCGAGCCCAACGTGATCAACGCGCTGGCCGCCAAGGCGCCGAACGTGACGATAACCTCCAGCTCAGGAGATCCTGGCGCGTCGTCCAGCATCCTGATTCGGGGGCAGACCACCATCAGCGCCGGCAGTGGCATCAGCGGAGCCGACGCGCAGCCGCTCATCATTGTGGATGGCGTCCCGGTCGATAACTCGATCAGCTACAACAATCCGAGTAGCGGAGCGATCAACTCCAGCGCAGCCCCATCCAACCGCGCCGTGGACATCAACCCCAACGACATCGAGAACGTCGAAGTCCTGAAGGGCGCTGCTTCAGGCGCCATCTACGGCTCGCGCGCGGGACAGGGCGTCATTCTCATCACCACCAAGAAAGGCCGTCCCGGGCCGACCAAGTATTCCTTCCGCAGCTCGGCGTCGTTCGATCAGGTGGCCAAGCTTCCCGACCTGCAGACCAAATACGGGCTGGGGAGTGGCGGCACGTCGCCTCAGTGTCTGACCGGCGGCACGCCCAACTGCTTCGTTCCTTTCCAGGAGGCGGTGAGCTGGGGCCCGTTGCTCGATCCCAGTGCGCCAACCTTCGATCACGCCGGCGAGATGTTCCAGACGGGACATACGCTGGACAACGCGCTGACCATTTCGGGAGGCAATGACCGCACCACGTTCTTCCTCTCGGGCGGGGCCACCAATCAGCGAGGGTCGATCACCGGCGACAACGACAAGTTCAACCGCTACTCGGTCCGGTTCAACGGGTCCCACCGGGTATTCGACAATCTGAAGGTCGGGGCGAATATCGCGTACATCGACGGAAGCGGTGGCTTCATCACCAGCCGGAACAGCACCGACGGTCTCCTTCTGGGAGCCTGGCGGTCGCCGCCGGAGTTCAACAACCAGCCTTACCTGGATCCGGTGACCTCCCTGCAGCGCACCTACCGCTTTCCCAATCCCGCTGCCGGCTCGGAGCAGACCGGGCGGGGGTACGACAATCCATTCTTCGTCGCCAACGAGTCGTTCAATAACTCCCAGGTCAGCCGGACCTTCGGCGGCATCAACATGGAATATGGCGCCACCAGCTGGCTCTCCTTTGCATACACCCTGGGAGCGGACTACTCCAACGACGAGCGGACCCAGGGATGGCCCTGGTCCAACTCCAATACCACCATCACGGGCATCAACGGGGTGGGCGGGGTGAACGCCGGCTACATCAAGACCTTCCAAATCGATCACAATCTCACTGCCACCGCACGGTACAAGCTCAGTAAAGACTGGAGCGGGGCGGTTACCGTGGGGCAAAATCTCAACTCCAACAAGTACCAGAGCCGGCAGACGCTGGGCACCGGGCTCATCGCCCAGCAGCCGTTCAACCTCGCCAACACCTCGGCCCAGTTGCCGCCGTACGATTACCAGCAGACAGTGCGGCTGGAGTCGTACTTCGCGCAGGTGAGCGCCGATCTTTTCGATAATCTCTTCCTCACCGCCGCCATCCGGAACGATGGCGCCTCCACCTTCGGCGAGACCACCCGGCACAACTGGTATCCCAAGGCCAGTGCCGCGTGGACCTTCTTCCGGAGCCCCGAGGGGGCCGAAAAGTTCCTGACCTTCGGCAAGCTGCGCGCTGCCTACGGCCAGAGCGGTACCCAGCCGGCCCCCTACCTGCTGTCCAGCGTCATGCTGGGCGGCTGGGGCGGCACCGATGGAGGTTGGGGCCCGGCGGTCTCTACCCAGCAGAACGGCGTCGGCGGCCTGATCTCCAGTTACATCCTGCCGACCACCGACCTCGGCCCCGAGCGGGTCAAGGAGTTCGAGACCGGATTCGATCTGGGCCTGTGGCAGGACAAGGCCGACCTTGGCATGACCTGGTATCGCGCCGTGTCGTCGGACGTGATCCTGAATCTTCCGGTTGCAGGGAGCACGGGGTACACCCAGAAGCCGGCCAATGCGGCCGAGCTGCGGAACGCCGGAGTCGAAGTCGCACTCAACGTGCGGCCAATAACCAAGCGGGACTTCGCCTGGGACGTCGGTTTGCAGTTCGCGACCAATCGCAGCCGGGTGCTCGATCTCGCCGGGGTGCAGTTCGTTCCCTTCCCCATCAGCGGCGGCAACAACGGTCTCACCGGGATTCAGGCCGTGGCGATGAAGGATCAGCCGCTCGGCGTTTATTACGGCACCGACTTCATCCGCTGTGGCCGGGGACTCTCCTTCAACGGCGTGGATCTGGACAACACGCCGGGCGAATGCCAGGGAGCCCCGTCAGGCGCGCTGTACATCGCGTCCGACGGCTATCCCCAGCCTGATGTTGCCGGGAACTACGTGATCGGCAATCCCAACCCGGACTGGACCGGCTCAGTTCGGACCTCCTTCCGGGTTCAGAAGTTCTCCATCGGCGGGCTGCTGGACATCCGCCAGGGCGGCGTCGCCAGCAATCAGACCAAAGGCGCGCTGGACCACTTCGGCACCTCGAAGGAATCGCAGGTCATGCGGGATGGCGGGAACTTCGTGTTCGGCGACAGCTACTTCGGCAGTGAGAAGGTAGCCGGACCGGGCGCTGGAACGCCGGTGCCGATCGGGGAGGCCTGGTTCACCGGCAGTGGCGGCATCTTCAACGGCCCCAAGTCGCAGTTCAACGAGGATGCCAGCTTCGTCAAGCTGCGCGAGATCTCGCTGGGCTACCTCTTCGACCAGCCCTGGGTCAACCGCGTGCTCGGCTTCAGCAGCCTGGAGCTTCGGGTCGCGGGCCGCAACCTGCACACCTGGACCAACTACACCGGCGTAGATCCGGAGACCTCACTGCTCGGATCGGCCAGTCCGGCGCGCGGGTTCGACTACTTCAACAGCCCGCAGACCCGGTCGTATGTGTTCTCACTCACCCTGAACCGCTAGCCGAGGGAACCTAGCCATGAGACACTCGCTCAGATTGTTGCTGGGTGCCGCCCTCGCGATCGGCACAGCAGGATGCAGTGACTTTCTCTCGGGCCCGGGCATCGATCAGGACCCGAACAACATCACCAAGCTTACCCGCCCGGGACCGCTGTACATCGGAATCCAGGCGCTCCAGTCGGTCCAGTTCGAAGGGCAACTGGCGCGGAACGCGGCGGAGTACGTGCAGCAGGTTGCCGGGATCAGCCGGCAGCAGATCGGCTACGACCTTTACCAGATGGATCCCTCGACCATCGACCCGCATTTCTACTCGGTCTATGGGGCTTCCATCGTGATTCAAGGCGGGGGAGGACTGCTCGACATCAAGAAGATGCAGCAGCTGGCCCGCTCGGTGAATGACTCGATCTACATCGGGATCGGGAAGGTGTACGAAGCTCTGGTGATCGGGATGGCCGCATCGATCTGGGGCGACATTCCCTATCGCGAAGCCGCCGATTCCACCAACCTGACTCCGGCATTCGACCCCCAGCTGCAGGTCTACTCCGATGTGCTTACCCAGCTCGACTCGGCCATCATGTTCCTGGCCGCCACGCCGGCCCCCCCGAATGCCGGCCCACCATCGGACAACTCGGAGCTGGTCTACCTCGATCGCGGTGGCGACAATGCCGCCCTCGCGGCGGTTTACACCCAGGTGGCCCACTCGCTGAAGGCCAGGTATCACATGCACCTGGCCGAGTTGGATCCGAGTCACTACGCCCTGGCGTTGGCTGAGGTCCCGCTCGGTATCAACACTCCGGCTAACGACATGCTCTGGTTCCATGACCAGTCGCCCAGCGGCCAGAACGTCTGGTGGCAGTTCATGAACACCCGTACCGACATCGGCCCCGGTGCCGCCATCGTCGAGATCATGAAGCGTCGGCTGGCTCAGGGAATCGATAACGATGAGCGACTGAACTTCTACTTTCAGCAATCGGTCTTCGATCCCAATCCGGACGCCGCCGGAGATGAGGTACCCACTGGGTTCTTCGGGTACCGGCCCGGTGCGTTGAGAAATCTGGTTACCGCCACCGGGATCAATAACGGCAACGGCTCTCCCGTCGGCGCTGGAGGCGCAACCGACCCCGGCGGCAACTATTCGCTGTTCAACTTCATTGACCAGAACACCGATCCCGGGGATGTGCGGATGCCGGTCATTACCTACGCCGAGACGCAGCTGATCGGGGCGGAGGCGGCATTCGCGACCGGCGGACAGGGCGCGGCTCAGCCCTTCCTGGATGCGGCCCGGGCGCAGCGCTCGTTCGGCGCCCGCGGGACCACGCCCATTGTCTTTTCCCCGCTGGCGCCGGTCCCGGCGACCCTGCAGAACATCATGGAGGAGAAGTACGTCACCCTATTCCTGAACATCGAGGCGTGGAACGACTACAAGCGGACCTGCCTCCCCGCGTTGGCGCCGGCTCCGGCCAGTCTGGGCAGCACTACTCCCGGCACCAATCCGGTGCCCGGACGGCTTCCCTACGGGATCACCGAGATCAACGCCAATCCGCACACTCCGGCGGTTTCGCCGGTGGGACGGAACCCGAACGATCCGAACCCGTGTCCGATCTTGGATTACTCGGCTTCGACACCATTGGGGAATTAGGAGCTAGGAGCTAGGAGCTAGGAGCTAGGAGCTAGGAGCTAGGAGCTAGGAGCTAAGACATCGGAGAGCTCCCAGCTCCCAGCTCCCAGCTCCCAGCTCCCAGCTCCCAGCTCCTAGCTCCCAGCAC
>DASUVR010000347.1:0-5757 GCA_036378855.1 Gemmatimonadales bacterium
TCCACGCTTTCGGCGTACCCCTGGCGGCTCTGGTGCCGGGTGACCGTAAGGGGGAGGACGCGAGTGTAGCGCTCTAGGACTTCTGCGGTCGAATCGCTGGACCCGTCGTCCAGTACCAGGAGGTGGTACTCGCGAGGGAACCCGGCAAAGACCTGGCGGATTTTCCAGAGGAGAAGCCCGATGGTCGGGGCTTCATTGTAGCTCGGTATACAGATGTAAATCATGCGCCGTCAAGAGAATGAGCGCAGGAACGATACACGGAGAGTACTCGCTCTGCCATGGCGGACGCGGTGTATTTTGGCAGCTCCGCACGCGCTTTTTGAGCGAGCCTCTCCCCTAAGACGGAGTCACTCAGTACTAAACGCACAGCACCAGCCAGCGCATCGGGGCTCTTGGGTTCCACCAGTATGCCGGAGCCGTTCGCCAGGAGATCGGGAACTCCTCCAACCCGGGTGGCCACCACCGGCACCCCGCAGGCCATTGCCGCAAGCACCGAGCTGCCGAATCCCTCGCTGGTGGAGCTGAGCACGAAGACATCGGCCTCGGTCAGCGCCTGATGGGGATCTTGCAGCCCACCGACCAGATGCATCCGATCCTGCAGTCCCAGCTCTCGAATCCGTTGCTGCAGCCGCTCTTCCATCGGACCCTCCCCGACAATGATCCACTGCAGCTCGGGCAAGTCCTGGACCAGTCGAGAGGCAGCCTGAATGAGGGTTAAGTGGTCCTTCTCGGGGGTCAGCGATCCGAGGGCGACCGCCAACTGTCCTTTGTGGGACACTCTGAGACGTGTTCGAAGATCTACGGCCGAGGCCGCCGGGGCGGCGGGATCGAGGGCGGAAGGAATGAGGACCAGCTTCGAGTCATCCACCCCATCACGGATCAGGGCTTCCTTCACTGCTCGAGAGATGACGATGATCCTGCAGGCTCGTCCCCAGAAGAAACGACGGCGTAGAGGGAAGATGACTCGCCGGGTTACCACCAGGGGGCAGCCGGTAAACCACGCGGCCACGCCGGCCAAGGTGAGAGCATGGGCGTCGTGGGCGTGGACCACGGCGGGTTCTCGAAGCTTAGTGAGGAGTGCTGGAAGAACTCTGGGGTCGAGGCCCACCTGCCAAGTCGCCGGCTGAACCGGGACCCCGGCCTGGGTCAGGCGATGGGACAGCTCACTGGCAGACGTTGTGACAACGACCTGGCTGATTCCCCTGGCTTGCAGCTCGCGCGCGAGCAGCCAGACCTGTCGCTGTCCTCCCCGCCATTCCCGTCCCGAGGCGACGTGAACAATCCGCACTCACGCGCCTGGGAGTGCGTCGGCCGCAAGCGCCGGCGCATCCGGCTCGGCAGAGGCCGCTCCGCTCTCGCGTACTACTTCCGCCAGCAGGGTTCTGAGGTCGGCCAGGCTGAAAGGCTTGTGGAGGTAGGGCCGGTCCAGGCCTTCGAGGAAGGTCAGAGTGTCGCCCCGGACGGTGTCCCCGGTGCTGAAGACGAGACGCGCCGCCATCCGCGGGTTGCGGCGAGCCAGCTCTTCGTAGAATTCCCGTCCACCAAAGCGGGGCATACGAAGATCCGAAATGATCAGATCGAACTGCTCATGGGTCGCTCGCTCCAGCGCTTCCTCTCCATCGGCGGCCACAACGGGAATGTGTCCCCATGCCTCGAATGTCGCGCGCATGTAGTGCAGGATGTGGGGCTCATCGTCTACCACGAGAACCCGCAACCGGCGGCTGGGCTGCCGGGCGCCGACATTCTCTTCCGGGGCGGCCGATCGAGTAGAGAGCGGAAGCTGAACGGTAAAGGTAGAGCCCGTGCCCTCCTCAGTGGACAGCATGATGCGGCCCCCGTGTTCCTTCACAATGCCCTGGCTGATCGAAAGTCCCAGGCCGGTCCCTTCGCCTTCCGCCTTGGTGGTGAAGAAAGGCTCGAATACCTGTGCTGCGAGTGCTTCCGACATTCCCGGGCCATCGTCGATCACGTCGACCGCAACGCCGTCGAGCCAACGCCGAGCGCGGACCAGAATGTTTCCCGGGCGCCCGGTCGAGGCGATGGCCTGGGCCGCATTGTTGATGAGATTTACGAACACCTGCTGAATCTGATTAGGATCGATATCGGGCATGGGCAGATCGGGCTCGACCTCGATCTCCGCGTCCACCCGCTGAGCCATGAGCTGATTGCGGAGCAATACGAAGGTGGCATCCAGCAGTGGCTTCAGCGCGGTGGGCCGTCGCTGGTGTTCCTGCTTCCGGGCAAAGCCCAGAAGATTCCGGACGATGCTCGACGCGCGTTCAGCCTCCTCCCGTACGACGGTGAGGGGCTCGCGGATGTTGGGCGGCACATTGGGGACCTCGGTCAGGAAGTCGGCAAAGCCGACCACCGAGGTCAGCGGGTTGTTCAGGTCGTGGGCAATCCCGGCGATCAACTGCCCGATAGCCGACATTTTCTCCGATTGAATCAACTGGTCTTGCAAGCGGCGCCGCTCCGTCTGATCATCAAAGAGGAGGACTACCGCGGAGCGGTCGGTGCTGCTAATTGGCACGGCGGTAACGGCATACGTGCGCTCGCCGGTCCGCAGCTCCACCTCCCGGCCCGCTCCTTGCTGATCCAAGGCCCGTTGCAGCTCCAGGGACCACTCCGGGGGTACAAAAGCCTGCCAAGGCCGGCCGATGAGGCTGGCCGGGGGTGCGTTTACCAGATCGGCAAAGGCTCGGTTGGCGCGGCGGATTGCACCGGTGCGGTCCACGATGCAGAGGGCGGGAGAGATGGCGTCCACCACTTCCTGCCAGGTTCGGCGGCCATCATCATGCAGATCGATGAGACGGGCACTCTCCAGGGCGATGCTGGCCTGCGATACCAATCCTTCGAGCAGGACCAGGTCGGCAGGGGCATAGCGACCTGCCTCACCGCGCACTGCAATGGCTCCGGTTACTCTATTTTTGGCGATGAAGGGTGCAATCAACCAGCTCCCGGCCGTCAGTACGGGAGAGGCAAGGCCGGCTTCCCGAAGGACCGCCTCCAGTCCGTCGTTGACAAGCATAGGGCCGCGGCGACCGGCCAGTTCCAGCAGGGGCCGAGGATTCGACCGGCCGGGAGGCCAGTTCAGGACGAAGTCGATCGTCTCGGTCTGCTGAAAGAGGGCCACCGCTATTTCGCTGGGAGTCAGGCTCTCCCGAACATGGCGAACCAGGAGATCGATGACAGAAGCTCGGCGGAGGGTGCCCGCCACCTCCTGACCGAATGCGGTGAGCCGGCGGACCAGTTCCAGGCCAGTATTAGTGACGGCGCCGGAAGGCACCTCGGCCTGAGGCGCGGGTTTTGTTGAAGAAGGAGTGTTCATGATCCGTGCAAATACGCGGGGCCGCCTGACTGCGGCAGACCTGCAGCTGGTGATCCTGCTCTTGAGCCGGGGTTCGGCTCATCGACGAGCCTACCTGGAGCGGCGCCTGACTACCGAAGGTCCAGACGCGCTGCTCGATGCTCCGGATCTTCTCGAGCGACTGTTAACCGTCCGCTCGATGCTCCTGCCATCCGAAGCGTTGTTCTTTTACGTGGTCATTCGCCATACGCTGCTCGGTTCCGGTCTCGAGGACCGGGAACTGGCCGACTACCTGTCGGCCCTCCTGCTCGAGTTTGGGCAGCGCGACCGGGCCTGGCGCATCGATTGGAACGACGATCAGCGCCACCGGTACCTGATAGACATTCTGGCCGACCTGGAGGCGACGGTGGGGGATCGTCGCTTCAAGGTGATGGTGCACCTGGGAAATTATGCGCTCTGGCTGACCGGCCTCTTTCCCGATTATATCGCCGCCCGCCGGCTGCGCAAAGCTGGCCCCGATGTCAGCTACTACGAAATCCTGGGAAGTCGGGGGTTTGGCCTGGCCTCCGACCACGTGTTGGCCCACCAGTACGGACTGGACGAAGTCCTGCGGACCGCGGCCGACCGCTTTCCTGCGTTAAGGAGCGCGCTCAACGGCGTGAGTGGCCGGCTCCTCTTCCCGCCCTTCGCCCACTAAATCACTCCGGGTGCCTTCCGCCGCTTGCACCAGGGCGGCAAACAGCCCGGCGTCCGCGGCCTGAAGGTCCGCGTGCATCTCCTCCGGATGCCATTGAACCGCGAGTAGCCACGGTGCGTCAGCAGCACTTTCTATTGCCTCGATCAGATCGTCATCCGTCCAGCCACTCGCCACCAGTCCGGGCGCCAGCTCCTTGATACCCTGATGGTGTGATGAATTCACCTGGACCACACTGGTGCCCAATACTCGAGCTGCGCGGCTGCCGGGAGCCAGGCGAACCCGATGGCTCCGGGTATCACGCGGGCCTTGCGGCCGGTGCTCCACCGAGCCGGCTCGCTCCGATGGGAGATCCTGAAACAAGGTCCCGCCCAGTGCCACGTTGATCAGTTGAATACCCCGGCAAACGCCCAGGATCGGAATCCGGCGCTGCCGGGCCACCGCAAAGAGCGCGAGCTCAAACAAATCTCGCTCCCGACTGGGGGGATCGAGGTGGGGCGAGGGCCCTGCGCCGTACCAGGCCGGGTCGATGTCCTCACCCCCGGTGAGCAGCAGGCCGTCAATCCCATCGAGGGCTCGAGCCGTCATCGTGGTGCCCATAAGTGGCGAGAGCACCAGCGGAACCCCGCCTGCGAGCAGCACGGAGCGAACGTAGGCGGCATTGACTCCCGTACGCTCCGCCCCATCCCAGCCTCGGACCACGCCGCTCACGCCGATTCGCGGCGCCACTACTGAATCACCGAGTCGGGGAAAAACGGGCAGCGGGGATCTTCGATTCGTGCGGGATCGAGCTGAATCCCGATCAGCGGCACCGTGGTGTTGTCCACTGATACCGTGCCGATCTGGGGTGCGCCCTCTACCGGAGTTCCCTCGTAGAGCATGGTACCTAGTGCCTTGCCGCTCCGGTCCAGCACCAGCACTCCGAACCCTGGCTTCACCTTGGCAGGCAGAGCGCCCTCGACCCCGATCACCCACAATGAATCAGAGCGCCCTACGATGGCTGGATACGCCGGCCCGGCTACCAGCCGTACCACCAGCTTTTCGGGGAGATGCCTGGGCGGACTCGCCAAGGTCTGGTCGGCCAAGCTGAACTGCCCCAGCAATGCTGTGGGACCGGCCAGGGAGGCCAGCCCACAAGCAGCGGCCCCGGCGGTAGTGCGGTCCGCGGAGCGGCTGCAAGCAAGCAGAAGAATCAGCACAGTTGGCCAGGGACGCAGCATGAGAAGAAGATAACGCAAATCGAAGCCTACTCGGTCTGCCACTCCTCCAGCGTGGTCCAGGTCTCCCGAGTCAGGGCAACTCCAGACGGGAATTCCGCCTGAAACTCCGCTCGAAGTGCCGGAGCATGGTCGTGGAGGTAGCGTTCGAGGTCGGCGGAGGAATGGGCCCGATAGCTGGTGCGAAATTTTCCTTCCCCAGCCTGATCGAATCGAATGTTGTAAAAGCAACCGGTCCGGAGTATGGCGGAAATGTGATGGGTTCTCATGTACTGCTCGACAGCAGGCGCCAGCGCCGGCTGTACCTGCAGAGTGACTTCGTAGAGAACGGCTAGGTACGTCATGGGATCCTGGGGGCGGAAGAGGGTCAATCGAATCGAAAAACTACTATTTACCTACCCGGATCCGCAGCTTCAGCCCGGGTGAGTTCGATCACATCTCGCTCGATCAACCGGCCTAGTCATCGGTTTCCGGGACTGCCGCTGACTGATCGCGGCATGTACTGTCCGCTTTGTGCTGGGCAATGGAATGAGGACCTC
>DASUVR010000348.1:0-14998 GCA_036378855.1 Gemmatimonadales bacterium
ATCGGAGCAGTTCGCATCTTGCTGTGGCAACAGCTGGGTTGGTACGACTACGGCCCGCACTATCGGCTGGTAGCTCTCACCGTTTCGTTGGCCCTCCTCGGGGTGGTCACCTTTGGTTCGCTGACCGGCTCCATGCTTCCCTTTGTCCTTCGTCGACTGGGGTTCGACCCTGCCAGTGCGTCGGCGCCGTTCGTCGCCACTTTGGTAGATGTGACCGGTTTAGTCATTTATTTCACCGTTGCCCTGCTGATCCTGCGGGGAACCCTGCTCTAACGGCCCCACTCCGGGGACGCCGGATCGACGTTGCAGGAGATCGCCTGCCTCGAACCCGTGCCGGTGATAGAACGGGCGGCTGCGATCCGACGGCCAGAGAAACAGCGCGTCGAGGCCTCTGGCCTCGGCATCGGCCACACACGCCTGGAGCAGGGCCGACCCGGTGCCCAGGCCTCTCGATTCGGGAATCACGTACACGCTACTCACGTAGCCATGCCGCTCGGAGTGGCCCACCGGATTGGGAAGCTTCTCGATGTCCTGGAGCCAGAGTGTTCCCACCATGTGATCTCGGTGCACGGCGACGAAACAACGCCAGGTTCCTCCCGGCTGGAGTCGATCCGACATCCAACCACTGCACCGCCGGAGAAACGCGTCCTCCGGCTCCTCCACCGGATCGAGCTCCCGCCTGAAGTCATAGCGCAGCCGGGCCAGCGTCGGAGCATCCGCCGGTACTGCTCGTCGGATCCGGAGCTCGCCCGAACCGATACTCGTGACCAAGGGCCCCTCCCCAGGTCTGCCATTTACCATCGAACCTGCCGACCTAACTTTCCGGTATGATCGCTTCGGCCACCTTTTTACCGTAAGGCCGCCTGGTGCCCAGCTGGCTGGAGCAGACGATCGGTGTCGCGCTCCTTCTTCTCATCCTGGTCGATGTATTCCTGACCGTGCTTTACGCCAGAATGGGCGCCGGTGTATTCAGTCCGCGCCTTGCCCGGGTAATCTGGCGGGCCTTTCGAGGCGCTGCACGCCCCTTCGGGCGGCGGGCGGGAAAGCTGCTATCCTTTTGCGGTCCGATCATTCTGGTGACGGTGCTGATCGTCTGGGGGCTCTCGCTCACGCTGGGCACGGCCCTGATCATTCACCCCAAGCTGGGGAGCTCGGTTACCGAAACCACCGGCACTACACCGCGCGACTTTGCCACTGCGTTGTACGCCGGCGGCGGGAGCATTTCGATCGTGGGCGGAAGCAATTTCGAACCGAAAACCGCCGGATTCAGGCTTCTGTTTCTGGTGGACTCTCTGGTCGGCATGTCGGTCATCTCGCTCACGGTGACCTACCTGCTCCAGGTTTACAATGCGCTGTACCGCCGCAATGCTACCGCCTTTGCGCTCCATCTGGCTTCGGCGGAAACCGCCGATGCGGTCGAGATTCTGGTCGGTCTCGCGCCCGAGAATCAGGCGGCGGGCGGCTACACCAACCTGTCGGCAATGGCTTCAGAGATCGCTGGGGTCAAGGAGTCTCATCACTTCTATCCGGTGCTGTTTTATTTTCGCTTTCCCGACGCCCAGTATGCGGTCTCCCGCATTGCGCTGCTCACCCTCGATGCCGTCTCGCTAATCAAAAGTGGCCTCGACGACCGAAAGCATGCCTGGCTCAAGGAATCAGTGTCGCTGACCCAGCTCTGGCACGGATCGCTCGATCTGGTCACCGGCTTGGGCGAGGCATTCCTGCCTGAGGCACATTCTCGGGAGCGGCCCCCTCTGGATCCGGCTGTGGCCGAGCGCTGGCGTCGCCGGTACTTTGCGGCGCTCAGGCGGCTGAGGGAAGCAGGCATTCACACGATCGCCGATGAAGAGGAGGGGGTTTCCAGTTACGTCCGGCTCCGCAACGAGTGGGATACTCACATCCACATGCTGGCACACGCCCTCGGCTACACCACGGAGGAGATTGATCCCGCCACATGCAAACCGGAGATGGCAGACCAGCGGCCGCCGGTCAGGACCCGCCTCAGGTCTGCCGGCTGAGGCGACGCTACCTACTCCTCCAGAGTAAAACCGAGCTTGAGGGTCACCTGCCAGTGGGCTACTCGACCTCCTTCGATGTGCCCCCGCGTGTCCAGCACCTCAAACCACCTCAGGTTTCGCACGGTAGAGGCCGCCTTCGCAATGGCCTTCTCCACTGCGTCTTCCATGCCTTTGCTCGAGGATCCCACCAGCTCGATCGTCTTGTACACGTGATCTGACATAGGCTTTCCGGAAAAGAGGGTTCCTCTGCCTGGCGGACTCCGACCACTACCAAAGAGGCCAGGTACCTGCCGTGTGTCAACGTGGTTTACCGCAGGTGGTCCGCGGGAAACCGCCCCCACCAATCGGATTTAGAGCCAGAACATCCGCTCCGCTTTCGGTACACTGGTTGCAACCGTGCAGTGCTGTTGGGCTCGTACTCAAACAGGCGGTTCCCTCGGAGGTAGCTCCCGGGGGAGAGAGAGGCAACAGTGTTCAGCTGCGACTACAATGGATGGACCGACCTACCCGAAGCCGAGCGGGAGGCGATCGAGGCCTTCGAGATCGGTTCAGGAGCTGCTCAGCGCACCGGTACTTCCCCGGGAACGTCGACGTCCCCGGCGCGACCCTTCCAACGAGGTTTCCCGCCTGAAGGCGGCATAGTCCGGCTCGCCTGGTTGCGGGAGAGCTAGATTGATCAGGTATGTCTTCCCACTCCCGGGGTCCCGTGCGGAGAGCGTTCCATCGGGCCCTGAGCTGGCTGGGTTACCAATGGCGGGTCACCCGGCGGGCCCCGATTACCATCGAGGGCATTCAGATCCGCGCCGGCCGCCACATGTCCCGCAGGGTGGAAAAGGCCTTGAGCAGAGGGCGGACTCAGCGGGATGAGTTGCAGCTCCTGGGCACCCTCCTGGTACCCGATGATACCGTGCTGGACATTGGAGCGGGTCTGGGCCTGGTATCAGCCTACTGCGCCAAGCGCATAGGCTCAGAGCGGGTTTTTGCCTATGAGGCGGATCCGGACCTGGAACCCTGTATCCGGGAAACCTATCAGCTGAACGATGTGGGACCCTCACTCGAGATATGTGCCGTGGGGGCTCAGCCGGGCAGGGTTACCCTGTACCGGGATGAACATTCCATTTCTGCTTCGGTGGTCCGGCGGCGGGCTGGGGCACGGCCGGTGGAGGTTTCGGGTAGAGCGTTGAATTATGTCGTCGCGAAAATCCAGCCCACTCTTCTCGTGGTCGACGAGGAAGGGGCCGAACCGGATCTCTTCGACGGGGCCGAGCTCCCCAGCGTCACCCGGATCGTGCTCGAGTCTCCCGACCGGCTCATTGGTCCTGATGGAACCGACCGTGTCATTACCCAGCTGCAGAACATCGGATTTGGCATCCGATGGGGCCTGTCCTCTCCTGAACATCTGGTACTCTGGCGTCGGTCGTCTGAACAGCTAGCAGCGATCTGAGTCACAGAACCAGTTCCGCTTCTATGCTAAACTCCGGACTCTGATTCTCCTCCAAACAGGAGTCGATC
This sequence comes from Gemmatimonadales bacterium, assembly GCA_036378855.1. Classification (GTDB taxonomy): domain Bacteria; phylum Gemmatimonadota; class Gemmatimonadetes; order Gemmatimonadales; family GWC2-71-9; genus CAVVWJ01. Next base: position 3,531 of record DASUVR010000348.1, read on the forward strand.
CATGATCACGAAAACCGCCTTGCCATCCAACCGACAGCAGACCTCCCGCGCTTCGCGGGATACCGATACCAGCCGTCTGTTCTCTACCAAGAACGACATACCGGCCGAAGCCCGTAGCCGGATTGCCGAACTGCTCAACCGAAGCCTGGCTGACTGCATAGATCTCCAGACCCAGTGCAAGCAGGCCCACTGGAACGTAAAGGGGCCGAGCTTCATAGGACTGCACAAACTGTTCGATGACATCAATACCGATGTCGAGGAATACGTAGATCTGCTGGCCGAGCGGGTGGTGCAGCTGGGAGGGGTTGCCGAGGGCACTGCGCGCTGCGTTGCGGAACGTTCTACGCTGGGAGAATACCCGTTGGAAATCAGCAGTGGCCAGGACCACGTGGACGCCCTGTCCACCGCGCTCGCCTCATTCGGCCGGCGCTGCCGGGAAGGAATCGACCAGCTGGACGAGCTGGGAGACGCCGACGGCGCTGATATCATGACCGAGATCTCTCGGGGCATCGATAAGTGGCTGTGGTTTGTCGAGGCGCATCAGCAGTCGGAGGCAGGGCCGGCCTAGCGCTGTTCCGCGCCGGTCAGTGATGCAAACGCCCCGCCGGCCGGCGGGGCGTTCGTTTCATTAGGCGCGCTGCAGTGCGATATCGAATGTGGCAGCATAGCCATGACTGGACGGGATTACCGTGAGGACCAGCTCCGAGCCACCCTGATTGTAGATGCCATCACCCGAATTTCTCAGATCCCGCTGGCCCTTGGCCGCGTAAGGCTGCTGAGCATGAACCCGATCGGTGAGGGCATCATCGAAGAACAGCTGTGAGGTGAATTCGTAGGCTGCCGTCGCTGAAGCCGAAGATCGAATTTTAAAGTGGATATGCACCGCTCGACCCCGATACCAGCCTGGGTAGATGGTGGTGAAATGAGCGACTCCGTCGGCGCCGGTCACCTGGTAGCCCCGGAGGAACTTCTGGCCTGGGGTGTTGAATCCCGGATCGCTGACATCCGAGTAGACCCCCAGCGCGTCGCAATGTCAGACATCGACAATGGCATTGGCTAGAGGCTCACAGGCAGAGGATGTAGCTCGGCTGACATTGAAGGTCAGGGCCAGCAATGCCCCAGCCTTTACCGCCCCGGTAGCAGGATCGGTTCGGACGTTAGACCGGTTCAGCTCCTCATCGACCTAGTACGGCCCTTCGGTGAGCTCCGGCCGCACCAGGCAGGACGCGTCGGCGTCACTGCCGGTGCTGCTGGCTGTTGAATCGGAGCAGCCAAAGACCAGGAGGGCCCCAGTGGCGCCGAGAAATTCCAGGACCTCTCGGCGGGTCAGAACCCGGCCAACTGGAATGTCATCCAGATCCATTATACCCCTCACCCATTCGGGACGGCCGAATCAGTCGGCGGGCGATGGTCTCCATGGTGATGCCGCCATTGGTCTCGCGCTTCCTGCTTCCGTTTATCCTCGAGTAGCTGGTAGCGGGTTTGCTGGTCCTTTGTCAGAATGTCCTTGAGACCGGCCTCGAACTTTTTGTCCTGGTCGGCCAACTGTTTCCATTGCTTCTCCATCCCTTCCCGCCGGGATTGAGCTTCCGAGCGGTCTCCCTTTTCGTAGGCATCGCGGGCCGCCTGCATGCTGGCTCGCAGGCTGTCGCGACTCGCCTTGGTCGACGCCATGTGACTGTCATATCGCTGAGTATACTGCTGCAGAGCCGTGCCGCTCAGCTGAATGGAATCCCGCAGGACCGCCGGCGCCGGAGGCCCGTCCAGGGTGGCCGAACGCTGCATGTGGTGATGATGAGGCGGACCGGCATGATCGCCGGAGGGATCCGAGCTACCCTGGGCGTGGGCTGCTCCGGCGGTGAGACCAAGCAGCAGGGGAAGCCCGACCAGCACCCGGGGCAGGACCCGGGGCAGGGACGGGATGGGATATGAGAGATAAGACATATAGTGGCTCCAGTTGAGGTAGTTCAGTTGCCCGGCTCTTCGGCCGGGGACAAACTCAAGGTCATGGGGCTGCTCAATTCCACTGCAGGGAGGTGTACGCGGCATGGACGCCAAATGTTGGGCGGAGCTCCACCCAACACTCGTGAGTTGCGCCCGTATATGGATTTGAGCGCGCATGAACCACCTCAACCCAGGCCTGCGGCCGCCTGGACCAGGAGACTGTCATCGCTAGGTTTGCCTGGGCCGAAAGAGCGGCATGAACATGGAACAGGTGCTGGTCGCCGTCCTGCCTGACGCCACGGAGGTCAACGAGGAACGCGACCTGATCGTCCGGGTACAGGCGGGAGACCGAGCCGCATTCGATCTGCTGGTGAGGCGCCACCTACCCCGGGCGCGTCTGATTGCCAAGCGACTGATGCAGAATCCCGACGACGCTGACGATCTGGTACAGGACGCGTTCCTGAGGGCGCTCGAACGGATTGGTACCTTCGACGCCTCCCGTGCGTTCGAACCCTGGTTCACCCGCCTGCTGGTTAACCTGGGGCGGGACCAGCATCGCAAGCAGACAGTGCGCCGAACCGAGTCCCACGATCCGGAATCCATTCCGGGCGGGAGCAGACCCGATCGAGAGGCGGAGCGCTCAGAACTGCGAAGCTCGCTGAGCCAGGCCGTTGAATCCCTGCCTGACCGACAACGCTTGGTCGTGACACTATTCGAAATCGATGGGCGCTCAACTGAGGAGATTGCGAGCATGCTGAATGTGAGTCAGGTGACAATTCGGTGGCACCTCCATCAGGCCCGTCGTTCATTGCGAGAGGCGCTGAAGGAGTGGGTAGAATGAAGTGGCTTTTTCAGGAGCCCCGCCGGGATCCAGAGCTGGGTGACGCGCTGCGGAGGTTGGAGCGGCCCTCCCGCCGGGATGATTCCGATCTCCGTCAGCGCATCGTTGCCGCAGCCACGCCGCAGTTGACTGGCCTCCGGTCGCCCATCCGCCACTGGTGGGAGTGGGTTACCCGGTGGATGCCGGTAGCCATTCCTCTTGGCCTTGCCGCCTCCTTGGCCGCCGGTCTCATTCTGCCTCCGGCGGAGGAGGTTTCACCCACCACGGGCTACGCCACCGAGACTTCAGCCGACAGCACCCTCTTTGCTGCGGCCTATTCGGAAGAGGCGGATGCCGGCCAGCTGGCGTCTGGTGTAGTCGCACCGGAGGGCGGCGACTGGCTCTTCGAACAGGCAGTGGCTCAATGACCAGCCCCTCGGCACCTTGGCGTCCCGGTGGGAGACTGCTCGCCGTTCTGGTACTCCTGCTGGTTGCTGTAGCAGGTGGACTGGCTGGAGTTGCCATCGATCGACGGGTGCTGCTGCCCCGAAAATTCGAGGGACATCGGTTCGAGCATGGACCGGGGCCCCATGGACGGGACCGCGAGTTTCGGAACCGATTTGCCCGCGAGCTCGGCCTCAGCACCGAGCAACGGACTCGAATCGATTCGATCATGGAACATCAGGGGCGCGAGCTGCGGGCCATCCGGCACCAGGTCCAGCCCCAGCTCGACTCGATCGTGAGCCGCACCCGGCAACAGCTGGACTCGGTGCTCACGCCGGAGCAGCGGAAGAAGGCGGAGGAGATCCGGCGCAAGCACCCACGCCCGCATGGGCCACCGCTGGGAGACGGTCCCCCAGGCGACGGTCCTCCGGCAGGCCCTGATGGTCCCCCACCGGGAGGCCCTCCCCGCTGAGTATCTGAGAGTGGGCTGGCAAACCAACCGGCAAGGGTCTAGCCTTTCTGAAGACCCTTACCCCCGGATATGACCCCCGCCGCCCGACTTGCAGCTCCCGCCTCATTGCTGCTCAGCACTACGACCGGAGAGCTTCCCAGTGCCGGGGCCTCCACCGGACGGTGGGCGCTTCCTGAGGATCTTCTCAGGGAAGCAGCCCACCGTCTGGCAATCGTGTGTCTCGCTACTGCGGCGCTCTGGGCCGCGGAATTCGTCTTGGTACATCTGGTCCACCCGTTGCCTGGGACGCTGTCGGAGACGCAGCTGGCCGGGCATGCCCGATGGGTACCAGTGTTCGACCTGGTGGGCGGGGCCAGTTTTTTCCTGTCACTCGCACTGTTCTGGTATACTCGCCGGAGCCGGCAAAGCGCCCGATTTCTGCTCGACCTCGCCCTGGTGTACGAGGTCTTCATTGCGCTCGCGATTGGGCTTTTGGACTACGCGGTGGGAACCCCAGCGGGCGTTTCCTGGATAGCTGTCATCATTCTTCTCTTCCCCTCCGTTATCCCGAGCGCTCCGTGGAAGACGTTGCTCGCGGCGCTCACGGCCGCCTCGATGGATCCGCTGGCCGCCATGTTCTGGAGGTCTCAGGGAGTAGAGACCCCGAGCATGGCCGCCGTCTTCATCCTGGCGGCACCGAACTACCTCTGCGCCGCGCTGGCACCGGTCATCTCCCACATCATCACCCGGCTGGGGCGAGAGGTGCGCAAGGCCCGGGAGATGGGCAGCTATGTGTTGACCGATCTGATTGGACGAGGGGGGATGGGCGAGGTGTGGCAGGCCACTCACCGCTTTCTCGCTCGCCCGGCAGCAATCAAGCTGATTAAACCTGAAGTGCTGACCGCCGTGACCAAGGTGCAGGCCGACGTACTGGTGGAACGATTTCGCCGCGAGGCGCGCGCCGCCGCCAACCTCCGTTCGCCCCACACTATTCAGCTGTATGACTTCGGAGTAGCCGGGGACGGCACGTTCTACTATGTAATGGAACTCCTCAATGGAATGGATCTGCAAACGTTGATAGAGGAATACGGTCCGCTTCCTCCCGCGCGGACCATTCACATCCTGCAACAGATCTGCGAGTCCCTGGCCGAAGCGCACGAACGCGGGCTGATCCACCGCGACATCAAACCGGCCAACGTTCAAGTGTGCTGTCTGGGACACTACTACGATTTCGTGAAGGTGCTCGACTTCGGGCTGGTCAAGAGCGCAGCGGCCGATTCGACAATGGATGCTGGACTCACCGCACCGAACATGGTGCCCGGCACACCCGCCTATCTCTCACCCGAAGGCGCACTGGGCGAGGTGGTAGATCAGCGGACCGACATCTATGCGCTGGGATGTGTGGCCTACTGGATGCTCACCGGGCGTAATGTATTTGAGGGACAAGGCGCAGTGCAGGTCATGGCGCGGCACATTCATACCCCACCAGAACCGCCCTCGCTCTACAGCTTGTTCAGGATTCCCGCCAGGCTCGATGAGATCGTGCTGGCCTGCCTGGCCAAGCAGCCGGAAGACCGGCCTTCGAGCGCGCGAGAGCTGGCCGATCTCCTCGCCGAGTGTGAGGTGGGCGAGGAGTGGAGTCGTGAGCATGCCAGGTTGTGGTGGGGCTCCAGACTTCAACCTGAAGCCGCGGTGAGCTTCAGCGACTAGCCGAGGCGGTCCTGGGCATCGACCTCCGCCACCCTCCGAGCGCCCTCTGACCAGTCCACCACCGGTGCGACATCCCGATCCGCCATGCTCAGGGCCTGCCGAGCTCGTTCTACCACGGTGGCGCCTTCCGGGAACGCGAGTCCGAACTCCAACTCCGCCTGACGGCACAGCCGCTCTTCCCGAGCACGACATGACCGGGGAAGCGCACCGAAGCGCGCCGCAATGCGGGCGTGAGTTGCCTCGTGAACGATGGAGGCGGCGATTTCCGCGAGGGTGTGACGGGGGTTCACTGTAAAGGTCAACTCAACCAGACACTCTCCAGTCTGCGGAAAGAACGCCCCGCGGCAGGGGAAGCGACGGACAACGAAGCGGCGAATGTCCTGGCGGAGCCGGCTGAATCGTCGCGGCGCGTGAAGGGCAATCAGGTCGAGTGCCCCGGCCAAGCGGTCGAGAACGTCACCACTGTCGATGTCGGGGCGGGTGTTGGTCAGACGCACCTCCAAGCCACGCACCTCGTACTTCTGCGTCTGCTCCGTGCCGTCGGGCAGGTCCATCGGGTTTCCCATCTACCGCGGTCCTCCAACAGAATTCACTGTTCGCCTGGTGTTTCTTCCAGCCCACGCTGCTGGAGCAGCGGTTTGATGCTCGGGTCGCGTCCTCTAAACGCACGATACAGCGCCCCGAGATCCTCGGTGCTGCCGCGAGAGAGAATCATGTCTCGATATCTCTGGCCATTCTCCCGGGTCAGTCCACCGTGCTCGACGAACCAGGCATAGGCATCGTGATCCAGGACCTCGCTCCACAGATACGCATAGTATGCCGCCGAGTAGCCCCCGCCCCAGATGTGGGCAAAGTACGTTGTGCGGTAGCGGGGAGGGATTTCGGGCAGGTCGACATGGTACCGTGTCAGCGCCTGACGTTCGAAGGCCTCGACGTCCTGTTCCGGGGTGCCGCCTGGTAGCGTGTGCCAGGCCAGGTCCAGGAGCGCGGCAGCCAGGTATTCGGTGGTGGCGTATCCCTGGTTGAAGGTGCTGCTTTTCTTGATCCGCTCCACCAGTTCCTGCGGCATCGGGGCTCCGGTCTGGTAGTGTCGGGCATAGCGGGCGAATACGTCGGGCTCCAGGGCCCAATGCTCGTTGAACTGTGAGGGGAACTCCACGAAGTCGCGCGGGGTATCCAACAGGCGGGGGTACTGGACGTGGGCGAAGAGCCCATGCAGCGCATGCCCGAACTCATGGAACATCGTGGTGACATCTTCGAACGTCAGAAGTGCCGGCATCCCTGGAGCAGGCTTGGTGAAGTTGGCAACGTTGTAGACCACCGGCCTGGTTCCCCGCAGCCCGGAAGGATTCACAAAGGTGTCCATCCAGGCCCCACCGCCCTTGTTGTCCCGTTTGAAATAGTCGGCATAGAACAGCGCCATCGGCGTGCCGTCCCGGTCAAAGACCTCGAAGACGCGGACATCGGGATGGTACACCGGCAGATCCTTCCGCTCCTTGAAGGTGATTCCGTAGAGCTGAGTGGCCGCATAGAAGACTCCGTCCTGCAACACTCGATCGAGCGAGAGATATGGCTTGAGCTGGCTCTCATCGAGGTTGTACTCCGCCTGCCGTACCCGCTCCGCGTAATACTGCCAGTCCCAGGGAGCCAGCCTGAAGCCGCCCTTCTGGGCGTCGATCAGCGCCTGCATCCTCGCGGCCTCCGCCCGCGCCTTACGGGTGGCGGGGGGAACCAGTTGGCTGACCAGACCGGTAGCGGCTTCCGGAGTCTTGGCCATTTGATCGGCCAGGGCGTAGCCGGCAAAGGTGGGGAAGCCCAGGAGGTTTGCCCGTTCGATGCGAAGTGTAGCCAGCCGGCGTACAATCGCCCGGGTATCGTTGCTGTCACCGCGATCGGCGCGATGAATGGACGCCTCGAACAGCCGCTGCCTGACGCTGCGGTCTTCCAGCGACGCGAGTGCAGGTTGCTGAGTGGTGTTCTGAAGCCCGATCAGGTACTTGCCAGTGAGCCCGCGCTCCTTCGCGGCCTCCGCCGAGGCAGCAACCTCACCTTCAGTGAGCCCTTTCAGCTGTGTCCGATCCTCCAGAACCAAGGCCCCAGCCTTGGTGGCCGCGAGCAGCGTGTTCTCAAAATTGGTGGAGAGCCGAGCCTCCTCCTGATTGAGCTGGCGAAGGCGGTCCTTGGCAGATTCGGGCAGCTGGGCCCCTGCCCGAACGAAGTCGAGATGATAGCGCTCGACCAGCGTGTTCTGCTCCGGGCTCAAATGCAACGTGGCACGGCGCTGGTACACGCTGTGAACCCGCTGGAACAGGCGGGAATCGAGGTACCGGGCGTCAGAGAGTGCCGCCAGTTTCGGAGCCTCCTCGGTCTGCACCCGTTGGAGGGTATCGTTGGTATTGGCTTGCACCACTGCCTCGAACACCCGGAGAGTCCGGCTGAGCAGGTCGCCGGTGCGCTCCAGCGCCACGATCGTATTCTCGAAAGTCGGAGTTGCCTGCTGCCGGGCTATCGAATCGAGCTCTGCCCGTTGTCGCCGCATACCTTCTTCGATGGCCGGCTGGTAGTCGGCGTTCCGGATGCGATTGAATGCGGGGGCCTGGTAGGGAAGGGAACTGGGTTGGGCGAATGGATTGGCACTGCTGAACCCTCCCGCTTGTACTGCTCCCGCGCCCGCGCTGGCCTGGTCCGACGTACCTCTGGCGCAGCCCTGAGCGATGAGGCACAAGGTCAAAGTCAAACCGGATCGCATGGGGAGAGTCCTCGTCAGGATTCAGTGTGGCAGCAGTTCTGGAGATTCAGGGCTCAGGACGACGCTGGGGCAGGGACGTCCTGACCCGCCAGCGACGCAGAAGGTTATTCCGGGCTCGCCGGGCCAGGTCGCCCAAGCGCAGTCGGAATACCTCGACCCGGGTTGCCGGCAGTGCTCGTACTCCATACCTCGGCTGGTATCCTAAAGTTTCGAGAAAGTCACCCGCCTCGGCCTCGAACATTTCGACTTGCCGCCGGCTCAACACTTGTTGCCATCCGTCAGCACGCGAGCGAACCGGTGCCTGTCCGACCAGGTGATGTTGACGCTCGTGATACCTGGTGGGCCTGGAGGGATTGGCTGACGCCATTTCCGGCTCGTAGTCCAGCCCAATGAAGGCGGTAATCCGACGCAGGGTGCTCTCGGGCTCCTGCACGACATCTTCGTAGCGCACCCGGAGGACCCGATCGGGCCCGAGATCCAGTTCGGCCGCCAGGCCAAGGGCGCAGCGCGCCATCCAGAACTCGGCCGCATGAAGCGCGTTGTTGGGACCCCAATCCAGAGGAAGCAATGAAGCAGCCACGGCCCGCCCATCGCGGATTAGATGAATGAAACGGGCTGCGGGAAACAGGCGGAGCAGCCCACGTACCCGCCTGAAATTCGTGGGCGTGTGATCGATCCAGACCTCAGCGGCCGTTTGTCCCAGCTTCCGCCCGTACGCCTGTGCCAGCCCGGTCCATAAGTCCGCCAGTGTTGGTCCGATCTCGCCCGGCTGGACCGGGGCCGGATCTGAGGGAAGGTTCCAGAGTAATTGGAAGCGCTCATGCGCTAGAATCCCGCTCAGCGCCGCACGCGAATCGACCCGACCATCGGCATCGGCGTGGGCGAGCTGATCGTCCATGAACTGACTCTCGGGAAGGCAGAGGCAACGCGAATGGCCACCGAGCATAGCCCCAAGCATGGTGGTGCCGCTGCGCTCACAGCCGCCAATGAAAAGCGGTTTCATGGCTGTCCCAGTTCTCGCAACCGCCTTTCGATGAATCGCCGCTGGGGTTCCTGGCGGGTGAGACCCAGTGCCCGCTGATAGGACTCGATAGAATCTGCAGCCCGCCCCAGCCGGCGACAGAGCTCAGCCCGGGCAGCATGCGCCAGCTGATAATCGCGGAGCTCACCCCGGGCCAGAATGCCGTCAATCAGCCTGAGCCCGGCTGCGGGGCCATCGCGCATCGCCACCGCCGCGGCACGATTGAGCTCCACCACAGGAGAGGGGTCTGCTCGCAGCAGTACGTCGTAGAGCCCAACGATCTCGGTCCAATCGGTGGTGTCGGGGCTGGCGGCTTCGGCGTGGACTGCTGCGATCGCGGCCTGCAGCGTGAAAGGGCCAAATTGCCGAGACCGCATAGACCGCTCCACCAGGGCCACTCCCTCGCCGATCAGCTCGCGATTCCACCGGGTACGATCCTGCTCGTCCAGCAACACCAGCTCGCCTTCGGGCGAGGTCCGGGTCTCGCTCCGGGACTCGTGCAGCAGCATCAGCGCCAGCAGTCCCATCGCCTCCGGCTCGGGCAACAGCTCCACCAGAAGCCGACCCAGCCTGATGGCCTCGACCGACAGATCGTGACGGGTGAGGGAAGCGCCGGACGACGCGGAGTACCCCTCGTTGAAGACGAGGTAGACGACCTGCAAGACGCTGGCAAGGCGCTCGGGAAGGTCGGTACGGGCGGGCACCTGGTACGGAATGTTGGCTGCCTTGATCTTGGCTTTTGCCCGGACGATGCGCTGGGCCAGGGTGGGCGCGGGAGCGAGGAAGGCGCGAGCAATCTCCTCCGTCGTGAGCCCGCACACCTCGCGCAGCGTCAATGCCACCTGCGCGTCGCGCGGTAAGGCGGGGTGGCAGCAGGTAAAGATCAGTCGCAGGCGGTCGTCCGGAACACCTTCTTCCTCGATCTCATCGGGCTGGGTGATCCCGTCGCCAAACTGGTCTGCCAAGGGACGCAGAGACGCATCGAACCGGGCTCGGCGGCGGAGTGAGTCAATGGCCTTGAACCGGCCGGTCGAGACCAACCAGGCGCGTGGATTTCGGGGAACTCCATCCTGAGGCCATCGCTCCACCGCGGCAGAAAACGCCTCCTGCATGGCCTCTTCGGCCAGATCGAAGTCTCCCAGCAGACGGATTAAAGTGGCCAGAACCCGGCGGGAATCCGTCCGGAAAATCTGCTCAATGGTGTCCGGAGTCACCAGTCGCGAGTCACGAGTCACGAGATCGCTCTTGGCCTCCTGTGCGACTTCGTGACTCGTGGCCTGCCGTTCAGGCCCTGGCGCCGGCTGCCTCCTCCCGCTTGGCGGCTTCGGCGGAGAAGTCCACCACCGGGCGGACCTCGATGCTACCGAGCCGAGCCGAAGGAATTCGCGCGGCTACCTGGATCGCGTCATTCAAGTCCGTGGCGTCGATCAGATAAAATCCGCCGAGCTGCTCCTTGGTCTCGACGAAGGGCCCATCGGTGGTCGAGATCTTGCCATTACGAACCCGCACCGTGGTCGCAGTGGGCGTAGGCTGGAGCGCCTCACCCGCCACATACTTTCCGCTTTTCCGGATGTCCTCGGTAAACGCGAAGTACTCGTTCATGATCGCCTCGGCATCGGACTGAGGCATGGTCTCCCAGTTCTTCTCGTTCTCGTAGATGAGGCAGAGGTATTTCATGGAATCCTCCTGTTGAAGTGGCCCTTCGGGATCGTGTAGTAGTCGTTCGGGGCCACTCTAAATCGACATGTCCAGACGTGATTGGCTGATAGGCAGTTACGCGCCGCCGCCGGAGGCAGGAGCTAGTAGCCGGTGTTGTGAAACGCCTTGATCCGGTCCTCGAGGTCGGCGGGGTCGGTGGAGATGACCTTGCCCCATGGGGCTACATCAATTCGGACCCGGGCGGCGCCGGGAATAGCGGTGGGGGCAAACGCAAAGCGCCACCATGGGGGATGCTCGATCAGCCGCGACATTCCATCCCAATGAATGGTGATGGTCTGCTTCCCCATCCGGGGAGGGGGCGCCCCCAACAGCTGGCCTACGCTGGTGTAGGCAGCCGCCCACGATGCGCCGGTGATCAGCGCACCAACAAACGCAAAGATCAAGAGCATCCAAAACAATCGCGCCATGCGGACTTCCTCAGTCCTTCAGGGAGCGGCTCTCCTCTTTCAATACCGCTAGGCTCTTGATACCCAGGCTGAGCAGCGCCTGAAAGGTTCCCTTTACGCCGACCTTGGCTCCGGTACGCGGGGGATCTGAAGTCTGGCTGATCACGGTCAACGTACCGGTCTCGTCCCGGACTTCATACGCTCCAACTCCAAGGCCACCGACC
>DASUVR010000349.1:0-14986 GCA_036378855.1 Gemmatimonadales bacterium
CGTCCCAGCCGAAGTTCACTCCTCGCCCGGCGCCATCGGAGGCGGCGGCATAGTCCACCTCCTCCCAGGTGCCCTCGCCCACATCGCCGATGTAGAGGTCCCCGGTGGCGCGATCGAAGCTGAAGCGCCAGGGATTGCGGAAGCCATAGCTCCAGATCTCGGGCCGCGCATCAGTCCTACTGACGAATGGATTGTCGGCCGGCACCGTGTACGGCTGGGTGCTGACGTCGATTCTCATGATGTTGGCGAACGGGTCGGTCAACGATTGCCCCCGCCCCTGGTCGGCGTCATTCCCATCACCCAGGCTGACGTACAGCATGCCGTCGGGACCGAAGGCCAGCTGGCCGCCGTTATGGGCCACGCCGGGCTGAGGAAAGGCCAGCACCTGGGCTTCGCTGGCGGGATTGGCCTGATCGGGGTCGGCCGCGACCCGGTAGGAGGAGACCCGGTTGGTGTTGAAATGGTCGTTGTAATGCACGAAGAAGCGCCCGCTGGTCGCGTAGTCGGGTGCGAAGGCAAGCCCGAGCAGCCCCTGCTCCCCGGCGGTGCTGGAGACTTTCGTTGTGAGATCGAGGAAGGCAGTGGGGAGCAGCACGCCGTCCTTGATGATCCGGATCGGACCGGCCTTGAGCAGCACGAACAGGCGAGTATCGCCCGGGGGCGACACGATGCCGGTGGGGAACTTGAGCCCGCTGACGATCGGTTGCAGCGCCGGCGTGTCCGAGCCAGTAGGAGGCGGCGGAGTTGTCGCCGAGACGGTGATGGGGAGGCTTCCGGAGATCCCCTCACTGGTCGCGGTGATCTGGGTCTGCCCTTCGGCCACAGCGGTGACCAACCCGTCAGGGGATACCGTGGCGATGTTCTGGTCGGCGGAGCTCCAGGTAAAGGTGGCTCCGGAAACGGTGGCTCCCGCGGCATCCGTTGCCGTCGCGGTGAGCTGGAGTGTCTGGCCAGCCTGCACCGCCGTAACCGGACCGGTGACGGTGACGGTGGCGACAGGGTTGGGTGGTTGGACGCTGCCGCCGTCGCTCCCATCGTTACACCCGACCAGGGCAGACAGGAGCAATGGAAGAAGGGCGAACAGCCCGGGACGGCGACACGAGAATGCCTGGGGCACAAACAGCTCCTGTTCGATGCGGCGCAGCGGGTGAAAATCGGGACCAGTGGGATGCCTGAGGCTACGCTGGATTATGAGGCGCGGAGGAGAAGGTGGGAAGGGCAACTCCACCGATCGAGGGCCAATGTGTGATCGGGATCACCAGTCCTGCCGCCTGGCGGCTGTGTTTCCAGCTGAACCGGAGTGCTTGCGCTGGCCGGGACATTCGTCATCATATAGGTGAGGTCCACACCACCCCGGGCCTGAGCATGCATCTCCTCCTCCTGGAGTCCGGCAGGAAATTCTTTCAGACCGCCGAGTGTGCCGCCTTGAGCATCGTGGCACACGGGGTCCTGATTTGGTCTGCCCTGAGCCTGAACGTCGACGGATGGCGCATTCCCGTGACGGAGCGCGAGGCGCGGGTGTTGTTCCTGCTTCCGCCCGACCGGGTGGATTCACGCGATCGGCAATCGGAGATCTTTCAGCTGGGTAAGCTGGGCGGGGGCCCCGAGGACGGCGGGTATCTGCTGAACCCGGATCCGGGCTGGGAAAGGCACCGGATCGCGCGGGGCTCGCGGGGCAAACTGAAGGGCAGCGGCGCCCGGGGGCGGCTGCCTTTTGGCCCACCCTCGCCCTACGTCCCGGACACCGCCTTCAGCATACTCGAGGTAGACGAGACGGTGGAGCGATACGCGTCGAGCGCGGCACCGATCTATCCCAAGGACCTTCTGGCCACGGGAACTCAGGGCGACGTCGAGGCCACCTACGTGGTGGACACGGCCGGCCAGGTCGACACCACCACGGTCCATGTGATGTCCAGCGACGATCCCCGTTTCACCGCTTCGGTGATGACGGCGCTGGGCGGGATGCGCTTCCGTCCGGCCAAGCGCTCCGGCCAGGTGGTGCGGCAGCTGGTGCAGCAGAAGTTCCGTTTCCGGATCATGCCGGGCGGCGATCTCTCCCAGTCGGGGAGTTAGTCGGGAGTCCCCACCCCTGACTTACTCGAGCGTCACAGTCAAGAACCTCAGCTGGCCCTGCCGTCCCACCTGGAGCACGGCGGTGGAATCGGGCGCAAAGCGACCGATGGCTCCGCGCAGATCTTCCAGCGTTCTGACCGCCTCTCCATTTACTCCGTAGATCACGTCTCCGGCCACTGGGCCCGCGGCGCCGCGCGCCTCGGAGGCAACACCGGCCACCACTACGCCGTGCTCCTGGCGAATGCCGGGAATCAACCGGGCGAGCTCGGGGGTCAGGTCCAGGCCCAGGATGCCGAGTCGCGAGATGAGATTCTTCTCCGGCGTTACCAGGTCGCGGAAAACGTCTGACGGGTCCCGTCGCTCCACCAGAGTCACCGGGAGGCTCAGCCGCTGCAGCCCACGTCCGACCTCGAGTTTCACTACAGTCCCCGGTTTCCTTCCATAGAGGCTGACATCGAACTGGCGGGCGTTTTCCATCGGCTTGCCGTCGACCGAGAGAATCACGTCGTTGATCCGCAGGCCCGCCTTGTCAGCCGGACCGTTGGGATAGACGTCGCCCAGGACCACGCCCCATTCCCGGGTCAGCCTGAGTCCGGCAGCCAGCGCTGGGGTAATGGTCTGGGCAAAGACCCCGATTTCGCTCCGCCGCACTCGGCCCTGGGTCCGGATCTGATCGTAGATGAAGCGAACGATGTTGGCCGGCGCGGCAAAGCCCACGCCTTCGCTGCCGCCGGACTGGCTCAGAATCAGGGTGTTGATACCCACCACTTCGCCATCGGCACTCACCAGCGGGCCACCGCTGTTGCCCGGATTGATCGGAGTATCGGTCTGGATGTAGACCATCCGGTCTTCGTCGCGAAACTGGCGGCCCATCGCGCTCACCACGCCCATGGTGACGCTGCTGGCCAGCCCGAATGGGCTGCCGAACGCCAGCACCACCTGCCCCGCAGCGAGCGAGTCGGAGTCGCCCAGCCGGGCAAAGGGCAGGTCCTTCGCTTCGACCTTCAGGACGGCGAGATCGGTCTCCTGGTCGACCCCGACCAGCTTCGCCGGCAGCTCGAGCGAGACCGGGGGGAGCACCGAACGGTTAGGCGATCCGGCGACGGCGGGACGGGGCACGATGACCAGGAAGCGCCGTCCGCCTTCGATCACATGCGCGTTGGTGATGATGAAGCCGTCGCGGCTCAGGATCACGCCCGAGCCGGTGCTGCGCTGGGTTCCAATGAGCGCGTTGGCTCCGATGGAGCCAGCGCCCACCGGCCCGTAAGCGGCGACCTGAATCTGCACCACGGCGGGAGCGATTCGGGAGACGACACTCTCGAGCGAGTGGCTCAAGGCGCCGAGGTCGGCGCGGCGCGGGGTGGTCTGGGCGGCGCCGGCGACAGATCCGAGCAGGGCGAGCGCGAGCAGGCCGGCCCAGGTGAACAATCTCATCCGCGTTTTCGCTGTAGTAGGTGGGTCGAATGTGACGGCAGAGGGCGGCTTGCGCTAGCGCACGTTGGTTCGGGTGCGGCGGTACGGCGGTACGGTGGTACGGTGGTACGGTGGTACGGCGGTACGGCGGTCGGAACCTCATCCCGAGCGGAGCGAGGGATCTGCCCAATACGGAGTGGATCCCTCACTCCGTTCGGGATGAGGTTGTTTAGTCTGGCTCAACTGCGTTACCGACACATTCCTCACGTTCCTCACGTTCCCCCACGTTCCTCACAGATCTCATTTGCTTCACCGCAGGGCGCCGCTACTCTTGGGCATGGAAGTGGCCCGCGTTCAGCGCCGCACGCTGCGGCTCCTTTTCGTTGCCCAGGTCATCAGCGGAGTCGGCATCGCGATCGGCTCTTCGGTTGGTGCGCTGCTCGCGGCCGACATTGCGGGCATCGGCGTGTCCGGCCTGGCGATCAGCACTAATGTCGTGGGCGCGGCGCTCTTCGCGGTGCCGGCCACGGCCATTGTCCACCGCTACGGCCGGCGGCTGAGTCTCGCGGCGGGCTACTGCACCGCGGCCCTGGGCTCGATCCTCCTGGTCACCGCCGCGGTGCAAAACTCCATACCGATCCTGTTTCTGGGATTTTTCTTCTTCGGTGGGGCCACCGCAGCCGGGTTGCAAGCCCGCTACGCCGCCGTGGACTTGGCACCCGCCGCGGTTCGGGGCCGCCATCTCTCGCTCGTGGTGTGGGCCACTACGATCGGCGCGATCATCGGACCGAGCCTCGCTCCGGTTGCCGGGCGGACCGTGGGGATGTACGGAGTGCCCACCCTGGCCGGCCCCTTCGTCTTCTCGGCGATGCTGCTGGGACTGGCAGGGTTACTGCTCTTCGGCTTGCTCCGGCCGGATCCAGCCGTTGTGGCTCGGGAGTTATTTGGAGCGTCCGACGGGGCCAAGTCGGCTGGCCGAGCGGGAATCGGAGAGGCGCTCCGACTGGTGGCCTCGCTTCCGGCCGCTCGGTTAGGCGTGTCTGCGATGGCGATCGGGCACGTGGTGATGGTCGGGGTGATGACGATGACGCCGGTGCATATCCGGGGAGCCGGCCACGGCGCCGAGTATACGCTGAGGATCGTGGGATTGGTGCTCAGCTTTCACATCGCCGGCATGTTCGCTTTTGCGCCGGTGGTCGGCTGGCTGACCGATCGGATCGGCCGCCGGCCGGTGATATTTGCCGGGATCGCCATATTGCTCACCGCGTGCGCCGTGGCCGGCACCGCGGGCCACGACCCGGTGCAGCTGGCCGGCGGATTGATGCTGCTGGGTCTGGGTTGGTCGGCAACGATGGTGGCAGGATCCACGTTGCTGAGTGATGCGGTTTCGGGCGAGATGCGAGCTTCGGCACAGGGGCTTTCGGATCTGATGATGGGGCTTGCCGGCGCGAGCGCAGGCGCCCTTTCCGGTGTGGTCGTGGAAGCCTGGAGTTATCCCACCCTGACGCTTTTGGCGGCCCTGGCCACCGCACCCCTTATCGTGCTGGTCTCTTTGCAGCCCCGACCCAATAAGCAGTTGTCGCCTGGTGAATAACGATTAACGGCTGCAGGCAGACTGTTGACCAGCGACTTGCGACTGATTGTGACATTACACGTTCCCATTCGCGACAAAAAACGGTTGCCTCCTCCCGTACCGGTTTTTATACTGGCCGCAGTCACTCATACCAGGCAGGAGGAAACCATGGCCAAGAGCACGCAAGCCGTTCCCAAGGGGTACCATACCGTGACGCCCAGCCTCATGGTGGCTGGGGCGGCGAGAGCCATCGACTTCTACAAGAAGGCATTAGGAGCCCAGGAGCTCAGCCGGTTCGCCGGTCCGGACGGCTCGATCATGCACGCGGAGATCAAGATCGGCGACTCGATAATCATGCTCGGTGACGAGATGCCGGATCATGGCGGCAAGGGCCCCAAGTCACTCGGCGGCACGCCGGTAGGATTCTTCGTGTATCGGGACAACGTGGATGCGGCCTGGAAGCAGGCGATCCAAGCCGGCGGCAAGGAGGTCATGCCGCTGGTCGATCAGTTCTGGGGCGATCGCGCGGGCTGCTTCGAGGATCCATTCGGGCACAAGTGGTGGCTGGCCCAGCGGATTCAGGAGCTGTCCCCGGAGGAGCTGAAACAGGCAGCAGATCAGTTCTTCTCCCAGATGCAGCCGAGTTAAGAACAGTCGTCAGACGTCAGTCGCCAGTCACCAGCCTCGCGGATCATGCGCTGATGACTGACGACTGGCGACTGGCGACTGTCGACTGGTGACTGACGACTTCCGGCTGGCTAGGCGGAGTTCCCGGGGCCATATTCACTCCGTCTCGTACGCATAAAACTTCGCTGGCCGAGGCCCCAACGCCCGACGCCGTCGCGCGTCTCACATCCGCCGTCTCCGACCGCTATCGGGTCGAGCGCGAGCTCGGCCAAGGCGGGATGGCCACCGTCTATCTCGCCGAGGACCTGCGCCATGGCCGGCGCGTGGCGATCAAGCTGCTTCACCCCGAGCTCTCCGCCATCCTGGGCGGCGAGCGGTTCCTGGCCGAGATCAAGGTCACCGCGAACCTCCAGCATCCGCACATCCTGGGATTGATCGATTCAGGCAACGCCGAGGGGCTGCTGTACTACGTCATGCCCTACGTTGCGGGGGAATCGCTGCGCGCCCGTCTGGCTCGTGAGCGGCAGCTGCCGGTGGAGGAGGCGCTCAGGCTGTCGCGGGAGGTCGCGTCCGCCCTGGATTACGCCCACCGCCAGGGAGTGGTCCACCGCGACATCAAGCCCGAGAATATCCTGCTTCAGGACGGGGCGGCGCTGGTGGCCGACTTCGGCATCGCACTCGCCGTGCACCAGGCCGGAGGCAGCCGGATGACACAGACGGGAATGTCGCTCGGCACACCGGCCTACATGTCGCCCGAGCAGGCGATGGGCGACCGGGACATAGGGCCCCGGAGTGACGTGTACGCATTGGGCGCCATGACGTACGAGATGCTCGCGGGCGAGCCACCCTTCACCGGGCCTTCGTCTCAGGCCATTGTCGCCAAAGTGCTCACCGAGCAGCCGCCGCCACTTCGGACCAAACGGCCGACCGTGTCCCCCGCGGCGGAGGCGGCGATCCTCAGCGCCCTGCAGAAACTTCCGGCCGACCGGTGGAGCTCGGCGCGCGAGTTCAGCGAGGCCCTCGCCGGCGGCGGCGTAAGCTCACAACGGAGCCAGCAGGCAGTCACCGTTCCTATAAGGACCCTCGGCCCCCGGCGCGCATTGCATCGTATGCTTCTCCCCTGGACAGGGTGGGTGGCCGCTGCTCTTGCCGCCGGGATCGCAGTCTGGTCACTGCTTCGCCCACGCCCCGAGCTTCCGCCGTCGCGGCTCGCGATCCTGGTGCCCGGACTGGGCGGGAGCGGCGCCAGCTCGACCCAGCGGCACATCGCGTTCATGCCCGACGGCCGCAGCGTGGTGTACACCGTCCTGAATCCCGACGGCAACGTCCAGCAGTGGCGGCAGGCCCTCGATGCGCAGAGCGGCTTCCCGATCGATGGGGCGTCCACGCTAGCAACCCCGCTGATCTCGCCCGATGGCCGCTATGTCGTGGGAACCGTGGCTGCCACCCGGCAGGTCCTTCGGGTACCGCTCGTCGGCGGGGCTCCGGAGTTGGTCGCGCGCGGGATGCCCTCGACCGAGCAGGCGGCGTTCGCGCCCGACGGCTCGCTGTGGTACAGCGATGGCCTCAAGCTGGGACAGGTGGTGGGCGACTCACTGGTCACCCGGATTCAGGCGCGCCAGCTCCGGCTGCTGCAGATCCTGCCCGACGGGCACACCGCGCTTACCCTGCGCATTCCATTCGGGAACGCCACCGGTCCGGTCGTGCTGGTCGACCTCAGGAGCGGCGCCGAGACAACGCTCCTGGCCACGCCGGTGGCCGATGCGCGTGTGACGCAGGGTATTCTGGTGTGGATCATCGGCGGCGGCACTCTGCAGGCCGGGCAGCTCGACAGGAGCCGCACGAAACTGGTCTCGAGTCCGGTGACGATCGCCACCAATGTGGCCCTCAGCGTATTAGCGACCCAGATGGCCGTGTCAGATAACGGCAATCTGGCCTATATCCCGCAGGAGCCCGCCTCCCTGGTCTTCGTCGACCGCAGCGGAGCGAGCCGAATGGCCACGAGCGAGCGCCGGAACTTCCACCATCCCCAGTTCTCGCCCGACGCACGGCGCCTGAGCGTCGACTTCAACTCGGTCGAGGGACGGAACGTGTGGGTGGTCGACCTGGGCGACGGCACGCTCTCGCGTGCTACCTTCGACCGGGATGGGCACGACGGGACTTGGACCCCCGACGGCCGGTTCCTCACCTATATCGTGCCAGTCGCCCAACCCGGCGGCGGACGGCGTGACGTGGTCAGGGTCTTGGGCGGCGGGGGCGGCGGCGTGACCCTGGTGCTGCTCCGGAAGCGACCCCGCAGCGCCGAGCCGCCCGACACGCTGCTCGCGTCGCCGGCGCTGTCCTACACCGGCGTGTGGCTCAAGGACGGGAGCGCCCTGGTCACCACCGCCACCGACGTTCGGAGAGACTCGAAGCACCCCGATTCGGTCCTCACCGTCACCGGGAGCGACGCCGCCATCATCCGGAACGCCGGGAAGGGACCGCTCGAGCCGCTGGTGGCAAGCCGGTTCTCCGAAGCCTACGTGAGCGGGTCGCCCGATGGGCGCTGGATCTCGTTCACGTCAGACCAGTCGGGCCGGGAGGAGGTGTACGTCCGCGACCTCAAAGGCGAGCTCGACCAGGTGCTGGTATCGTCCGACGGGGGAAGTGAACCGGTGTGGGGCCCGAACGGTAAAGAGTTGTTCTACCGGGAGACAAAGCAGGAAAATCCGTTCCTGGTCGCGGCGCAGATCGCGACTGCGCCGACGCTGGCGGTCACAGCGCGGAAGCGGCTGTTTCCGATCGGCGATATCGTGAGTACGGCACCGCACGCCAATTACGACATTTCCCCCGACGGGAACACGTTCGTCATGGTGCGGAGCAGCCCTGCGGCGCGGGTGGTGGTGATTCAGAACCTGCCGGCTCTGGTCAGGCGACTGCGAGGACAGGGGACAGGCGGGTCGTAACCTGAACGGCAGCTCTCTGCGAACTCCACTAAGCGACTTTACGTTCCACTTCGGCCGGTTGCTCGGATGACTCCGGCGTGAGCCAGGCGCGCTCAAGACGATGGCTCAGCGCATCGGCCAGGAGCTTGAGCAGCACCATCACCACCGCAAACGAGGTCGCGCTGCCCAGACCAGGCATCATGCGGGCGATCACAATGCCGGCCACCAGTACCCCGCCCACCAGTGACATCCTCGCGTATGGCCAGAACATCAGACTGCCCACCGAGACCCGGTTGTACTCTCGGTCCACCAAATAATTCCTGACGAAACAGATCCCCTGGCTTAGGCAGAGCATACCGGTAGCGGTCAGCAGGCCGGGGCCCGCGGCGTGGAGCGCGCGATGCATGCTGATGCCGCCGGCTTCTCCTGCCGGCGCGAGCATCGCGGGAAGCATCAGCACGAAAAGCCCGATCGCCAGCGCGAAGCCGCCGAACTTGACGACGAAGAAGCCGATGCCGATGAGGGTGAAGATGAACCGGTTGAATCGGCTGCCGGGATCCACGTACTGTGCGGCCCAACTGCCGAGCGGCCTGGCGCCGAACACCCCCACCAGCAGCATGCGCAGAACGTTGTACCCGCCCAGAACGACGACTTCGGTCCAGAAGATCAGCAGAGTTTCGTAATAGCCCCACTCATGCCGGACCGTCTGCAGCGCTACAAACAGATTGGCGAGGACGAGAGCGGCGAGCGCGATCCGGCTCACGGGATCGGCCCGAGTTTGAGGATTGAGTCCGGGAGGAGGAAAGGCCGAGCCCATGACGGCCGCCGGGGCAACCGCTATGCCACTGGCGGTTGCCCCACAAGCTCATGCCCGCTCCACGGGATGAAGGTTTACTCGAGGACCCGCGTGGCCTGATGCGGGCGGGTCGCGAGGGATTCTGGCGGTTCGCGTCCCTTCGGCGTGATGTTCCGGTTGGTGCGGAACACATTCTCCGGGTCCCAGCGAGCCTTCACCTCGGCCAGCCGGCTCAGGCTCTTGCCCAGCGCGGCCTCGATCCGGTCCGGTCCCTCGTCCTGGGTGAGGAAGTTGATGTAGGTCCCGCCGGTCGAGAACGACTTCATGTCGTTCCAGGCGGCGCGGGCCCAGGCGATGTTGGCCTCGTCCTGGCTCGGCTCTTCCCAGGAAGCAGTGATGTTGAGGGTATAGCGAGCGTCCCGATTGCCCACCGGTGTGTGGTCCTGATCGAGCCGGTTGAGCGCACCGGCCATGTGGAACAGGATCACCGCCGAGTGGGGCGAGCGGATTCGGGCCGCGTGCTCCATGAACTGTGCGCAGAGATCCGGCTCGACCCGGGGGAGATACTCGCTCTTCCAGTAATAGCGCCGGCCCTTCGGCTGGGTCGGATCCAGCAGCGACTGCATCTGGACGTAGGGCCGCCGCACCAGGATGTCTCCCACCGGTTTGCGGTGCGACTTGATGGCTGCCACCGCCTTCTCCCCTTCTTTAGGATCGCCGGTATAGCACCCACAGATGGCGATGATGGGTTTGCCGTGGATCTCCTTCGGCAGCCAGGGAGCGGGTGGGGCCATTCGCATCAGCACCACGAGGGTCAGCTCGGGCGGAGCCTGCTCGGTCAGAGTACGGAATAGCTCCAGGACACCAGGCGCGTCGCTCGCGGGCCAGGCGATCAGACCGCCTACTATCTCGGGGCCCACCGGGTAGAGCCGGTAATCGATGCCGGTTACCACACCGAAGTTGCCGCCGCCACCCCGAAGACCCCAGAACAAATCGGGGTTCTCCTCACTGCTGGCACGCACCAGCCGTCCATCGGCGGTGACCAGGTTCATGCCGAGCACGGTGTCGCAGGTCCAGCCGTAGCGGCGGGTCAGGTATCCGAAGCCGCCGCCCAAGGTCAACCCAGCGATGCCGGTCTGGGAGATGAATCCCAGCACCGCGGCCAGCCCATGCAGCTGCGTCTCCCGATCTACATCCCCCAGCAGGCAGCCTCCCTGCGCGTGGGCGATCTGTTCCCGGGGCTCGACCCAGACTCCTCGCATGAGAGAGAGGTCCAGCATCAGGGCGCCGTCGGCCGTGGCCAGCCCAGCTATGTTGTGACCGCCGCCCTTGATGCAGAGCAGGAGCCCGTGCTCGCGGGCGAATTGCACACATGCGGTTACGTCTGCGGTGCCCAGGCAGCGAACGACGGCTGCAGGCCGGCGATCGATCATCCCGTTCCAGACGGTGCGGGACTCCTCATAGCCGGTGTCGCCCGGCAGGAGCAGCGGCCCCCGGAGCCGGGTCCTGAAGGCGTCCATGGTGCTCTGAGTCAATTCGATCTCTCGATTATCGGTGGTGACGCCCATCATGGGAGAGGTCTCCTTTAGCGCGTATCGGCATACCGGGAAAGCGAGATCTTGATCAGGTGTTGCTCCGGTTCTTCGATTTTGTCAAGCAGAGAGGGCAGCCAATGGGTGAGAGGGATCACGGTGCCGACGACCGTGCTCGCATAGATTGAGCGTGTGGTGCCCAACTCCGTGGAGGTCCTGGTGCTGCTCACCGGGACCTTTTTTTCGCTTCAATTTCATTGTCGAGGACACTGATGGCGCAAATTCCACCCTGGCATTCCATTCGCTCACGCGATAGAAATGTCTTCCATGACGAAACCGGATGCCCCTTGGGCAATGCCATAGCGGAGAAGTATCGCCGGGCCGGCCACCGTTGCCGGCAGCGCTGTCGCGTCTGCGCCAGGCTGCGGGCCGAGGCGCAGGAGTTGAGCCGGCTGCCGCACCTCATGTCGCTCTGATCGTGCAAACAGGCTGTTGAGGTCAAGCCAAGTTCATCTTTTGAAGCAGCGCGTGAAACCGGGGGTGCCCCCGAAGTGAAGTAAACAGGAACGACCCTTTCACCCCGAAGATGCCACCGGCCCGCTCTCGGTAAGCCCGCTCCAGCCAGTCGATCGCTCGTTCTTTGTCACCCAGCCCGGTATGGACGTACGCCAGGTGATAGGGTGAGACATACCGCTGGCTCGACAACTCTTCCAGCCGCCGCAGCATGGCTCTAGCCTCATCGAGCCTCCCAACCATCCCGTATGCCTGTCCCACCTGCGCGAGGTACAGGGTGTTTTCCGGCGACAGGGCAAGTCCCTTCTCCAGCGTGGCGATTCCCTGGTCGGCCTTGCCGGTCAGCAGCTGCACCCAGCCAAGGGTAAGGTGCGCAAGCGGGAGATGGGGCTCGACCTCCAGCACGCGGGTCACGCCTCTCCAGGCGTCGTCGTAGCGGCCGGCGCGCAAGTAGGTCGTTACCAGATCCATGCGGTGAGCCAGCGGATCGAGCTCGTGGGCCCGCCGCTGCATCTCGAGCGCCTCGTCGTAGCGCTCGAGCGAGGACAGCATGAGCCCGTAATAGTCGTACGCCTCGCCGCTGTTGGGATTCAACTCGATGGCACGCTT
Source organism: Gemmatimonadales bacterium (assembly GCA_036378855.1). Lineage (GTDB taxonomy): Bacteria > Gemmatimonadota > Gemmatimonadetes > Gemmatimonadales > GWC2-71-9 > CAVVWJ01. The sequence goes on from DASUVR010000349.1 coordinate 12,061, forward strand.
CAACTCTCGCTCCGCCCCCACCCAATCGTAATCGCAGGCGTATTCAAGGTGCCCCAGAGTCGCGTGAGCCTCCGCGAGATTAGGGTCCAGCTCCAGCGCCCGTGCCACTGCGGTTTTCGCCAGCCGGAATGCCTCCTCAGAGGGAACTGAGCCTGCCACCCCGATGGCCATGTCGATGTAGGCCTTGGCCATGGTGGCGTGGGCCAGCGCGTAATCCGGGTCGCGGGCGAGCGCCTCCTCGAGATATTTGAGACCCTGATCCATGCCCTGCTGGGTCCAGCGGAGGATGCAATGCCGGCCCTGGAGAAAGAGCTGATAGGCCTCGACGTCGTCAGTGGGCTTCTTCCGGATCCGGCGCCGCTCCTCGGGCGAGAGCTTGGCCTCCAGCGCTGCCGCGATCTGGAGCGCGACATCGGTCTGGATGGCGAAGATGTCGGTCAGTTCGCGGTCATAGGTCTCAGCCCAGAGGTGACGATCGTTTTCCGCTTCGATCAGGGTGGCAACGATCCGCACCCGGCTCCCCGCCCGGCGGACGCTCCCATCGAGGAGGCTGGCGACGTTCAGCGTGGCCGCAATGTCCCGAAGACTCTGCTCCCGTTTCTTGTACGGCATCACCGAGGCCCGGGAGATCACCTTGAGCGAGCGAATGCGCGACAGGTGGGCGATCACATCTTCGGTGATCCCGTCGGCAAAGAACTCGTTTTCGGGGTCGGCGCTGATGTTCAGGAAGGGCAGCACCGCGACCGAGGGCAACCGATCGGTCTCGGCGGGGGGAACCGGAGCGACGAGGGCATCGGCGAATGCAGCGGCACTCTGGAATCGCTGGGCTGGATCGACCGCCAGGGCCCGCGCAATGGCCTGCTCAACATTGGCCGGGACCGCCGGACGGAGGCGTCGTACCCGCGGTGCGGGCTCGGTGAACCGCTTGGCCATGACCGCCATCGCGGAGGCGCCCTGGTATGGCGGCTCGCCAGCGAGCAGCTCGTAGAGCACGCAGCCGAGACTGTACACGTCGCTCCGGCCGTCGAGGGTACGCTCGCCGGCGGCTTGTTCCGGGCTCATGTACTGGGCGGTGCCGAGCGTCATGCCCGTACCAGTGAGTCTCGACTCTTCCCCGCTACTCACTCCGTCCTCGCCACCCTGCTTACCCCCTGCAGCGCCTGCGACCGCAATCCCGAAATCGGTCACCATCGCCTCACCTTCGTGCAGGAGGATGTTCTCGGGCTTGATGTCGCGGTGGATCAGGCCATGACTGTGGGCGTGTTCCAGGGCGGAGGCGACCTGGCGCACGATGCTGATCGCCTCGTCGACCGGGAGCTGTTTTCCCCGGGCGAGCCGGTGTCTCAGGGACTCGCCGCGGACATAGGGCATGACGTAAAACAGGAGCCCGTCCACCTCGCCGGAGTCGTGCAAGGGAAGGATGTGGGGATGAGAGAGTCCGGCGGCGATCCGGATCTCGCGGGTGAACCGTTCGGGGCCGAGCAACGCCCCGAGCTGGGGGAGAAGCACCTTGATCGCGACCTTCCGGTGGTGCTTGAGGTCGTGGGCCAGGTAGACGGTAGACATGCCGCCGCGGCCGAGCTCGTGCTCGACGGTGTAGCGGCCGGTGAGGCCGGCTCCGAGTTGGTCAAGCTGAGAGAGTGTCACCTGAGCGAGGTTGAAAGATGGGCAGCTGCATGGATTATTGTGCGATTACGCAGGTTAAAGAGCAAATTACGCGGTTTCTTCGAGCTAGCGAGGTGCTGGCGCCTCGATCCTGCCGGTAACACATTCGAAATAATCCCCCACGGGGAGGCAGGTATTCCACGAAAGAACTCCGTAACCAATTCGATACTTCTCCTTGCTGGTCTGGTGGGGTGCGCAACTGGACGGAACTACCCCGATCCGAGGGGCCCGCGTTACGCGGGTGGCGGGGCTATTGCCACCCCAGAGGAGAACGCCGCCGCGCTGCGGGTCGTCTCGTTCAACATCGAGTATGGGATCCGGGTGGACAGCGCCATCGCGGTGCTTACGAACGATCCAGCCCTCCGAAACGCGGATGTGATCCTGCTGCAGGAGATGGATGAGAAAGGCACCCGATGGGTAGCCGACACACTCGGCATGGGGTACGTGTACTACCCCGCGGTCTACCGCTTCAACACCCACCGGGACCTCGGTAATGCGGTATTGGCACGCTGGCCGATCGTAGAAGACCGAAAGATTCTGTTGCCTCATCTCTCCCGTTTCGTCCACAGCCAGCGAGCGGCGACCGTGGCCACGATTCGGGTAGGTGGAGCGCTGGTGCGGGTGTATTCCCTTCACCTGGGCACCATGGCGGGGCTGTCGCCGGCGGCGCGTCGCGACCAACTGAACACGGTGCTGGCGGATGCCGAACAATATCCGCGGGTGGTGATCGGGGGTGACCTGAACGACCCAGGGATCGGTCGGGTGGCGCAGGAGCAGGGCTACAGTTGGCCCACCCAGCACGGGCCTGCTACCACGCGGATCGGAAGGCTGGACCACATCCTGCTCAAGGGGCTTACCACTCGCGACAGCGCGGCGACTTTGGGGAAGGCCTTGATTCTGGCTTGACCCCTCTGCCGCAGCTTTCACCCCGTTCGAGCGAGCAACCAAACACCTATCGTCGGGGGATTGTATGCGGTTCCTGAGCAGCGGTGCCTTACTCATTCTAATGGTGCACTTACCCGGTAGCGTAGCCGCTCAATCAGTAAGCTGCACGGCAAATACCTATGGGGCTACCACCTATACGCGTTGCTCGAGCGGCTACAGCTCTACTACTAGTGTGTACGGCGGAACGGCTTACACCCGAGACAATCAAGGACGTAGCAGCACGGCCGCATCCTACGGCTCGACCACTTACCTCCAAGACAACTTTGGAACAAATGGCACTATCACTAGTTACGGTCCAACGACGTATTACCGAGAC
>DASUVR010000350.1:0-2679 GCA_036378855.1 Gemmatimonadales bacterium
GATGGTGACCCATGCCAACCTGTGCGACTATGTGCAGGCCATTGGTAGGCCCTTTCGCCTGACCCCCGAGGACGTCTACCTGCACACTGCCAGCTTTGGGTTCTCCTCGGCGGTGCGCCAGCTCCTGGTCCCGCTGGTACACGGCGCTAGGGTCGTCATCGCAACTGGTGACGAGATTCGTGAGCCGGTGAAGCTGTTCCAGACTGTCCAATCCGAGGGCGTGACGATCATCGACCTCGTTCCTTCATACTGGCGCGCTTGTGCCGACGCACTGGGACGGCTGGCCCCTGACGATCGGCAGGCACTGTTGGCAAACCGGCTCCGACTCCTTCTCTCGGCCAGTGAGCCGCTGCCTGGTGATCTGCCGGGCCAGTGGAAAGCCTCGATCGGGAACAAGGCTGAGATGATCAACATGTTCGGCTTGACTGAGACGACCGGAATCGTGGCGTTTCATCGGATTCGGCCGAACGATGAAACCGGAGCCAAGGTCGTTCCGATCGGGCGACCCATCGACCACACCCGGATCCACGTTCTGGACTCGTGGCTCCGACCGGTGCCCATCGGCACGATCGGCGAGATCTTCGTTGCCGGTGCCGGCGTGAGTCGAGGTTACCTGAATCGGCCTGCCCTCACCGCAGCCGCATTTCTCCCCTACCCTTTCGGGGACCAGCCCGGGTCGCGCATGTGCCGAACCGGCGACCGGGGCCGCTATTTGCCGGACGGCAGCATCGAAATCCTCGCGAGGATGGATCAGCAGCTGAAAATCCGGGGATTTCGCGTGGAGCCGGAAGAGATCGAATCAGTTCTCCGAGGGCATCCGGGAGTTGCGGCAGCCGTCGTGGTGGGTCAGGCGGTCGATCAGGGTGAGCGGCGGATCGTAGCCTACGTCGTACCCCGGATCCCGACCCCTGACGTTGCTGAGCTGAGCCAGCTGGTGAAGGACCGCCTTCCGGGGTACATGGTCCCCTGGGCGTTCGTCCTGTTAGATAAACTGCCACTGACCCCAACGGGCAAAGTAGACCGCAGGGCATTACCGCCACCCGACTCCGGTCTCTCGCACCGCCGCCCGGAGGTATCCATCGCTCCTCGTACTCCGACCGAGAAGGTGCTTGCAGGGATCTGGGCCGAAGTGCTCGGTCTCGATCGAGTGGGCATTCATGACGACGTCTTCGCTTTAGGCGGCCACTCTTTGATCGTCACCCAGGCGGTTTCCCGAATCCGCCGGGCCCTGGCTGTCGAAGTCCCCGTCGAGATGGTGTTCGACTCGCCCACGGTAGCAGAGCTGGGTGTTGCGATTGATCACTTCGCAGCCCAGGGCGGGACATCGTGAGCGCCGTCCCGTTCCCCCACCAGTCCTCGATGGATCGGCTCGACGATGGCCCGGTCTCCCAAGCGACGCACAGCCGAGCGGCGATTGCCCCGCTGTCGTTCGCGCAGCTGCGGATGTGGTTTTTCGCCCAACTCGAGCCGGGGAATCCGCTCTACAACTCAACCCGTGTTTACCGCTGGCATGGGGCGCTGGATACCGGCGTGTTGGAGCGGAGTCTGGCCGAGGTGGTGCAACGCCATGAGATCCTGCGAACTCGGTTCCGTGCTACCCCGGGCGGTGTTGTCCAAGAAGTGGCAGCTGCGGAGCCTTTTCGCCTTCCCCTGGTAGACCTGACGGACCTGCCACTCGCTGAACGGGAAACCGAGAGCCAGCGGAGAGTGGTCGCTGAATCCCAGCAACCCTTCGATCTGGCGACAGGGCCGCTGTTTCGGGTATTGCTCTTGAGGCTGACGCCGATCGAGCACCAGCTGATGATAGTGATTCACCATATCGCGACCGATGCATGGTCAGCGCGTTTACTCCTCCGTGAGCTGATCACACTGTATCGGGCGTACCTTGCCGGCGAACCCTCGTCACTCGCAGATCCGTCGATCCAATACCGGGACTATTCCCGTTGGCAGCACGAGCAAACTCGCGGTGAAGGGTTCAGACGCGACCTCGCCTTCTGGAAGGGCCGACTGAAGGACATGCCCCCGGTATTGGAGCTTCCGACGCTACGCGCTCGCCCAAAGACACAGGACGAACAGGTCCAGCGGATCTCCTTTGAGATACCGGCCGATTTGACCGCGGCACTAGCCGCGCTTGGGCGCCAGGAGCGGGCGACCCCCTTCATGACCCTGCTCGCGGCCTTCAAAGTCTTGCTGTGGCGGTACACGGGCCAAACCGATTTGGTGATAGGAGTACCTGTCGCTGGACGGACTCGGGTCGAGTTTGAGGACGCGCTGGGTTGCTTTACCAACACACTGGTCCTCCGCACCGACCTGTCGGGAGAGCCGAGCTTCCGGGAAGTGCTCCGGCGGGTGCGCGCGGTAACAGTGGGTGGATACGCACATCAGGATTTCCCGTTCGAGCGACTGGTGGAGCAACTCCGGCCGGAGCGGAGCATACACCATCACCCGCTCTTTCAGGTCATGTTCAACTTCCGGGATTTTCCGGGCTGGACCAGCGAAAGTGATGGGCTCGTGATCGAAGAGGTCGAAGTGCCGCGCAATCATGCCCTCGTCGATCTCGCCTTGCGCATCGTGCGGCGGAACTCTCGGCTTTCGGCCCAGGTGGTCTGCAACCCCCGGTTTTTTGATGCTGGCACCGCGGAGCGCCTGGTGGAGCATTACCGGCTAGTGCTCCAGAGC
>DASUVR010000351.1:0-4481 GCA_036378855.1 Gemmatimonadales bacterium
AGATCGGTCAGCACGATCCCCTCGCGCTTCACTTTGTCCCGGTCCACCTCCACCTCGAGCTGGGGCACGTTGACCCGGTACCCGCTGAACACTCCAGCCAGCGCCGGCGTCTGCCAGGCGCGTCCCAGCAGCTTCTGAGTCGCGTCGTTCAGCGCGGCCTCTCCCAGGCCAGCTCGATCTTCCAGCTCGAGCTTGAATCCGCCCACCTGTCCCAGGCCGTTCACCGGCGGTGGGGGAAAGACTGCGACGAATGCATCCTGAATTCCGCCGAACTTCGCGTTCAAGGCGCCCGCGATATTGAGGCCGTACTGATCCTTGCCTTTTCGTTCCTCGAAAGGCTTGAGCGGGAAGAAGACAATCCCGGCATTGGGCGCGTTGACGAAGCCATTGATCGAGAGTCCAGGAAACTGGACCGCGTTCTCCACCCCGGGCTGCTGCATCCCGATCTCGGCCATATGGCGGATCACCTTCTCGGTCCGGTCCAGCGTGGCAGCGTCGGGCAGCTGGGCAAAGGCAACCAGGTACTGCTTGTCCTGGGTCGGCACAAACCCCTTGGGCACCTTCGAGAAGCCAACATAGGTCAGCACCAGCAGCACCGCGTAGATCGCCAGCACCGCACCCTTCCGGCGCACTACTCCGCTTACGGCAGAGCCATAACGGGAGGAGCCGCGGCTGAATGCGCGATTGAAGGGCCGGAACAGCCAGCCCAGCCCGCGGTCCAGCCAACGGGTGAGACGATCGGGCGCGGCACCGTGCGGCTTGAGCAGAATGGCGCTCAGGGCCGGGGACAGGGTCAGCGAGTTGATTGCCGAGATTACCGTGGAGAAAGCAATCGTGAGGGCAAACTGCCGGTAGAACTCCCCGGTCAGACCGCTCAGGAACGCCACCGGCACGAACACGGCGCAGAGCACCAGGCCGATCGCGATGATGGGACGGCTCACCTCGTCCATCGCCTTGTGGGCGGCGTCGCGGGGAGAAAGCCCGGCCTCGATGTTCCGCTCCACATTCTCCACCACCACGATGGCGTCGTCCACCACGATGCCGATGGCGAGCACCAGGCCAAACAGCGAGAGCGTGTTGATGGAGAAGCCGAACATCAGGAGGATGGCAAAGGTGCCTACGATCGAGACCGGCACCGCCACCAGCGGAATGATCGAGGCCCGCCAGGTCTGGAGGAACAACACCACCACCAGCACGACGAGGAGGATGGCCTCAAAAAGCGTTTTCACCACTTCCCGGATTCCATCCCGCACGTTGACCGTGGGGTCGTACACGATTCGGTAGTCTACGCCCTGGGGAAAGTTTGCCTTCAGCTCCTCCATCGTCTTGCGCACCGTACTCGACAGCTCCAGCGCGTTGGATCCCGGCGCCTGGAAGATGCCGATCCCCACCGCCTCCTTCCCGTTGAGCAAGGAGCGCAGTGCGTAGTCACCTGCCGAGAGCTCGATTCGGGCTACATCCTTGAGTCGAGTCAGCTCGCCATTGTCCCCGGTCTTGAGGATGATGTTGCCGAACTCCTCCTCGTTTGCCAGCCGACCCCTCGCGTTGATGCTCAGCTGATAGTCGACCGGCACCGGCATGGGAGGACCGCCCACCACGCCCGCCGCAACCTGCACGTTCTGCTCCCGGATCGCGTTCACCACGTCGGTGGCCGCGAGCCCGCGAGCCGCGATCTTTCCCGGATCGAGCCACACCCGCATCGAATAGTCGCCGCCGCCAAAGACCTCGACCTGGCCGATGCCGGGAATCCGGGCCAGCACGTCCTTCACCTGCAGCAGACCGTAATTCCGGAGGTAGGTGACATCGTAGCGGTTGTCCGGCGAGAGCAGGTGCACCACCATGATGAAATTGGGCGAGCTCTTTACCGTGGTGACACCGAGCTGACGCACCTCTTCTGGAAGACGGGGCAGCGCCTGACTCACCCGGTTCTGCACCTGAACCTGGGCCAGATCGGGATCGGTGCCGACCCGGAAGGTGACGGTCAGGGTGAGCACGCCGTCCGAGGTGGACTGGGAAGACATGTAGAGCATGTTCTCCACCCCGTTGACCTGCTCCTCCAGCGGGGTGGCGACGGCTTCGGAGATCACCCGGGGGTTAGCGCCGGGATAGATCGCGCGCACTACCACCGATGGTGGCACCACCTCGGGGTACTCACTGATCGGGAGGCCGAACATCGAGATCAGGCCCGCGATGAAGATCACGATCGAGACTACGGCCGCGAAGATCGGCCGATCGATGAAGAAGCGGGAGAATCGCATGGTTACCGCTCCTGTCCCTGAGACGCCGGTGCCGCTGATGAATCGGCTGCAGTCATCTCAGCCAGCTGAGGAGCCACCTTCATTCCGGGCCGGACCCGCATCAGTCCATTCACCACCACGTGCTCCCCGGGCTGCAGGCCCGAGTCGATGATTCGAAGCCCGTCCACCAGCCGGCCGGGAACAACCGGCCGATAAGCCAGCGTATCTCCCGGGCCCACCACCAGCACAAACTTGCGGTCCTGATCGGTCCCGATCGCGGCATCGCGCACCAGCAGCGCCTTTCGCTTGTGGTCGCCCACCAGCTTGACCCGGGCAAAGAGCCCGGGCGTCAGCGCCCGCGACTTGTTGGAGAAGACCGCGCGGGTCCGGATGGTCCCGGTGTTGGGGTCGATCTGATTGTCCACGAAGTCGAGCCTTCCCTCATGGGGAAAGCCGTCCTCATTGGCCAGGCCGAGGTACACCGGAAGGTTGGCTGTGCGCCAGTTGGAGCCGTAGTGAGCTCGACCGGCGTACCGCAGATAGGTCTGCTCATCGCTGTCGAAGTACACATACATCGGATCGAGCGACACGACGGTAGTGAGCAGCGTCGCGGGTTGCCCCGCTTCGACCAGATTGCCCGGAGTCACCAGCGCGTTGCTGACCCGGCCGCTGATCGGTGAGCGCACTCGGGTCCAGTTCAGGTTGAGCCGCGCGGTCTCGACCGCGGCTTCTGCTGCCTTCACACTCGCGCCGCCCTGAGCTTCGGCACTGGTGCGGCTGTCGTATTCCTCGCGAGAAATGGCCTGGGCCTTTACCAGCGGATCCGCCCGTTTGACGTCGCTCGCGGCCAGCGCGGCAGCGGACCTGGCGCGCTCCAGCTCAGCCTGAGCCCGATCCAGCTCGGCCTGGTAAGGCCGAGGATCGATCTCGAAGAGCACCTCTCCCTTCCGAACCTCGCGGCCCTCGGTAAAGGTCACCCGCTGGATGTAGCCCGAGACCCGGGGCCGAATGTCGACCTGGTCCACCGCCTGGAGCCGTCCGGTAAACTCGTCCCATTCGGAAATTTCCCGCTCTGGAACCGGAGCGACGGTGACGGTCTGCAGGGGAGGCGCGGCCGGGGCCTTGTCATCGGCCCGCCGGTTGAGGCTCAACGCTGCCAGGGAAATAGTGACGACTCCGAGGGCACCGGTGAGAATGATTTGCCGAGTCCGCATGATTCGCTTTGCCTCCACAAAGATTTGACGGCCGTGCTGTCCACATCTTCTCGTCGTTTGGGACCGTCCGAATTCGACCGGAAACGGAGATCCAAACCTGCTGTTACATCACTGGTATGACAGTTAGATGATCATCGAACTCAATGCCACAAAAAATCTTCCGCGCCTTGTCCACATGGATTTCAGGCTACGGAAGTCTTCAGTTTTCCACCGGCCCGCCGGAGCAGCTCGGCGGTATACGCTTCCAGCACGTCACGGCGAACCTCGCAGCTCAGGAACTGTCCCTCCCGGTGAGCCTCGACCAGGCCGGCCCGGACCAGCTCCTTGATGTGGTGCGAGATGGTTGCCTTGGACACGGGAAATTCCTCCCGGAGCTTGGTGCAGGCGCACGCTCTTTCACCAGCGATCACCTCGAGCACCTGCATCCGCCGGGGATCGGCGAGCGCTTTGGCAATCAGCCCGAACTGCTTCTCGGTCAGGGTTGACCGTCCTGCCCCAGTGTTTTTCACAGTTCAATGGTTATCGAACTATCATCCTTCTGTCAAGATCTTCATGCCCGACTGCCTGACCGGCCGACCGCCTACCCACTTTGACTATTGACAGCAGTTCTCTCATTTCCCATCGTAGCATTGCCGCGAGCATCCGAACACGAGATGGCGTCGCAACGACGTTCCATTCCTCGCGACCTGCTGTTTCCCCCGTAAACCGTTCAGTCGCAAAACCGGCTCTTTCCATAGCGCTGGCTCTCCAGCGCACAGCGGTTGTGACCTTCCCCGGTCACCAGCTCTGGCCCCGGCTTCGAGATGCTCCGAAGTCGCGCGGACGCGCGTGGCTCTCCAAGCTGCGCTCGCGGCAGCGCCTGGCCGGGCAGCCCCCTCACTCACGCGAGCGACAGGAGACGATATGTCGCGGCTACACTATGCCGTCCTTCTGGCGGGTGTCTTTGCCTGTACCGATCAGACCGAACCTCCACCGGCAGCCAGCCAGCCCGAGGACGTTGCGCTGGACAAAGATGCTGCCGAGCTGGAGC
>DASUVR010000352.1:0-8777 GCA_036378855.1 Gemmatimonadales bacterium
GGAGACAGACATCCCAGCCGGCCAGGTAGCCAGGCAGCTCTTCGTAGGTACGCTGTCCGAAGTAGTGAATGTTGTCTCGGCGCGGAAGATTGGTGGGATCTATCTTGACCACCGGACCAACCAGTACGATATGCCACTCCGGGCGTGCCTCGGCAATGAAATCGATCAAGGGAAGATCCAGCCGCTCGTCGATCACGCCATAAAATCCAAGCCGGGGGTGAGGAATAGCAGCTTGATCTTCGGCGTCTTGAACTCCCCGCTCCCGGACCCGAAAGTGAGCCGCGTCCACGCTGCTGGGAAAGCAGTGCACGTTCGGATGGCGGCTCTGCTTTGCCCGAAACAGGCTGGGACCTCCGGTGAACATGACATCGGCACACTCGATCAGCGCGGCTTCACGGCTCAGCAGCTCGGGAGGAGCGCCGAGGAACAGTGAGAGCTCGTCCATGCAGTCATATACCACCACAGCTGGAGACAGGGCCTGAGCCAGCGGGAGCGCCATCGGGGTATACAACCAGGTCACGATGGTTCGCCCTTCCAGCTCCTCGGCCAGTTGGCCAATAAGCGGTTGGAGGAGTAGCAGCTGGTCGGCGTGAAAGCCCGGTGCCTGTACCGGCGAATGCGGCCGTAGCACGACGACGTTCGGTTGCGGGCTGGTGCGCTCCCAGCGCGGAGCGCCATTGGGATCGAACTCCGGCTCCTCAACGAAAAAAACCGGCCGGATAGCGGCCAGCCGGGAAAGCAAATGCTGAGGACGCTGATAAACGAAGTTCCAGCGAAGGTGTGAAAAGACTACGATCGAGTACTCAGGCTGCATGACGTGCTCGTGGGTTGACAAATGAGCTCCCGCCTGGGGAACGATTCTCGGTTGTGCTCCTATCGACAGACCTTCCTTTCCCAGAGCAGTGCTGCTGCTCCGGCAAGCTCGAGTGCTCTCGATCGCTTCTGGGAAGTGCCGGCGCCGTAACTTGTTCCAGCGGGGCGAAATGTTACGATTTCTGCTGCGGATGTCCGGGACCGGTGCCCCCAAAATCCTGTGAGTCTCGTCACAGAAGGCTCGCGTCAATTCACCACTTTGTCAACGCGGGAGAGTGCGCGAGATTTGAATCCGCTCGTCACAATCTCGCGACCTGGAGGATTCAATGTCCGGCACCAAGACCTTTGTCAGCGGCCTCACCGTCGGTGCAGGTCTGGTCTACTTCCTCGATCCCGAACGGGGCAGCGCACGCCGGGAACAGTTGAGCCGGCGGTTGGCACCCTTGATCGGGGAAGCTCGTCTTGGTCTCAGCGGTAGAGCGGGCTTCTCGGATCCCGGGGTGCTGCGGTACGGCGAGCGAGTAGGTGACCTGCAGGGACTGGGAGCGGCCAGCCTGGGCCAGCGTCAGGGAGCGTTTCCCGGCGAGTCGATGGGATCCGCCCTTCGAATAGCCGGGGCGCTGGTTGCGCTGTACGGGCTGATCCGACGGGGTGCCTGGGGCAGTGTGCTTCGAACGGTCGGGACCGGAATGCTGGTGAGCTCCGCTGGGCAGGAAAGCTTCCTCGGTGCAGTGCCCAGCCTCGACCGCCGGCGAGTGGTGGATATTCAGAAAACGTTGTACATCGAGGCCCCACTCGATCAGGTGTACGCCTTCTGGAGCAACTACGAGAACTTCCCGCTGTTCATGTCTCATGTGCGGGAAGTGCAGGATCTGGGACAGGGGCGCTCCCGCTGGAGCGTCAGTGGCCCCGGGGGCGTTCCTATCGAGTGGCATGCCAGCTTGACGCAACAAACGCCCAATGAAGTCATCGCCTGGCGGAGCGAGTCGGGCTCAATGTTGGAGAATGCCGGGATCATCCGATTCAGCTCGAGCAACAGCGGAACCAGAGTCGATCTGCGGTTCTGCTATCTCCCACCGGCCGGCGGCGCCGGTCAGGCGGTCGCCGAGCTACTCGGGTCGGATCCCAGAGCCAAACTGAACGAGGACCTCGGCCGCATGAAGGCGTTGCTCGAGGCCACTACCGGGAGTCATACCCATGGCAAAAAATCTCAGTCGTGAATTCGCCACCATGAGTGACGATGAGCGCCGCCGCTTCGCGCTCCAGGAAGAAGAAGGGACGGAAGATCATCCGGCCGAGCTCGATTTCCAGGAGCCCCGGAACGAGGAGAACATGGGACCACAATATTCCAGCCTGAGCGAAGAAGTCGCCGATCCGGAGCACCGTGATGGGATGAGCGCCCTGCTGGACGACGAGGAGCACCAGCGCAACGTGGAACAAGCTGCCTCACGACAGAGCGATGAGCCGGCGAAACCGGAGTAGTGCGGAAACCTCACCGGCAGCACCTCGACCGCTGCTGAGACGGCGTTCGGACCGGATGCAGCTGGCGGCCGCCGCAGCGCTGGGCGCCGTCTGGGTGGGCCGGCTGCTTCGGACGGGGGAAGGCTACCGGCTCAGGGACAAGGTCGTACTGATCACCGGAGGATCCCGGGGACTCGGACTTGCGCTCGCTCGTGAGATGGGTGCCCGCGGCGCTCGGCTGGCAATCTGCGGCCGTGATTCCGAGTCGCTGGAACGGGCTCGCGCTTCGCTGGCCCGCGCAGGTGCGGAGGTCCTGGCCATTCCCTGCGACGTAACCGATCGTGGGTCGGTACAGAACCTGGTCGACCAGGTGAGCCATGGTCTCGGTCCGGTGGACGTCCTCATCAATAACGCGGGTGTTATCGAGGTGGGCCCGGCCGAAACGATGTCCGTTGCCGACTACGAGCAAGCCCTGGGCACCAATTTCTGGGGCATGCTCTATCCCACGCTGGCCGTGCTGCCGGACATGCGGAAGCGTCGCACCGGCCGGATTGTCAACATCACCTCCATCGGGGGAAAGCTGGGCATTCCCCATCTGCTCCCCTACAGCGCCAGTAAATTCGCTGCGGTGGGATTCTCTCAGGGGTTGCGGGCCGAGGTTTCAGCCGAGGGCATCAAGGTTGTTACCGTGGTGCCGGGGCTGATGCGCACTGGAAGTCCGCGCAACGCAATCTTCCGGGGGCAGCACCGGGCCGAGTATGCCTGGTTCAGTATCAGCGACTCGCTCCCTGGGCTGTCGATCAGTGTTGAAGGCGCCGCGCGGCGTATCGTCGAGGCCTTACGACGGGGCGACGCGGAGGTCCTGTTCCCTGCCGTGGCCAAGATTGCTGCAGTGGCCAATGCGGTGGCGCCCGGCGTTACCGCCAACGTGCTGGGGTTGGTTGATCGGCTTTTGCCGGGCGCCAGCACCGCCGACCGGAGCCGGCATACCGGGGCAGAGAGCCAATCCTGGATCTCTCCTTCCTGGCTCACCCAACTGGGAGACCGGGCAGCCCGTAAATACAATCAGCTGGCAGCCCATCCACCCAAAGCCACGTGATCACCACGACATCTGTGAAGGAAGGCTCAATGGCATCGACGTACAATGGAGTCATCTCGAACGAGCGCTGGGAAAATCTTCGACGCCCAGCCGAAGACGAGGACGAGATCAACGTAGGCAGGACCGAGCGGATGATCTCCGGGCTGGCCGCGGCCGCCGTGGCGGTCGTTGGACTTCGCCGGAAGCGGCTACGGCCTTTTCTCCTTCCGGTCGCGGGCAGTCTCCTGTCTCGGGCGGTTACCGGGCGCTGCTCGATCAATCGCGCGCTGGGGAGGAACTCGGCCCGCAAGGACCGGCGCAGCGCGGTGGCGAGTGTTCCCCGGGGCGAGGGAATCAAGGTAGAACGCGGCGTGGTGGTAAACCGTCCGGTCCAAGAGGTGTATCAGTTCTGGCGGAACTTCGAGAACCTGCCACGCTTCATGGATCATCTCGAGTCGGTCACGGTGCTGGATGAGAACCGCTCCCATTGGGTGGCCAAGGCCCCGGCCGGCACCCGGGTCGAATGGGATGCCGTGATTCACAACGAGATCGAGAATGAGCTGATTGCCTGGCGCTCTCTCCCCAAGGCCGATGTCAACAACGCCGGATCGGTGCACTTCAACTCGGTCGGCGAAGGCGCTACGGAAGTCCGCGTCGTCCTGAGCTATCAGCCGCCAGCCGGAAAGCTGGGAGCAGTGGTGGCCAAGCTCCTGGGCGAGGAACCGTCGACGCAGGTAGACGATGATCTCCGCCGGTTCAAACAGGTTATGGAAGCTGCCGTTCCTACGGCCTGATGAGCTCCGACTCGCCCCGGCTGACATACGATTGCGTCATCGTCGGGGCTGGTCCCGCCGGGCTGAGCGCCGCGCTCATGCTGGGGCGCTGCCGCCGCAAGACGTTGGTGTGCGACATCGGCGAGTCCAGGAACATCCGGTCCGCTGCTCTCCATAACTATCTGACCCGGGACGGAACCCCGCCGGCCGAGTTCCTCCAGCACGCCCGCCAAGAAGTCGCTCGTTATTCGACTGTCGAGCTTCGTCAGGTCGAGGTGCTGGATGCTGCCCGCTCACCGGACGGTTTCCGGCTGGTCTGCGCGGATGGGCGCCAGCTCGCCGCGCGAAAGCTGTTACTGGCCACGGGAGTGGTGGACGAGCTCCCGGAGTTGGAGGGGCTTCAGCCGCTCTACGGGATTAGCGTCCACCATTGCCCCTACTGCGATGGGTGGGAGTGGCAGGACCGGCCGATTGCGATCTATGGCAGTGGAGACGAGGGCAAGGCCCTGGCGCTCGGGCTGACGGTTTGGAGCAGGGACCTGGTACTCTGTACCAACGGCACGTCCGGGCTCTCTGAGGAAGACTTGGAGCAGCTGAGCAGAGAAGGGGTCGAGCTCAGAGAAGAGCGGGTGGCCCGGTTGGAGGGAACGGACGGAATGCTGGAGCGGATTGTCTTCGAGACCGGAGAATCCTTATCGCGAAAAGCGCTCTTCATCTGTTCGGGACAACACCAGCGGAGCGCCTTGGCCCGAAAGCTGGGCTGCCGCTTTACCAGCAAGGGAGCGGTAGATACCGGCACCTGTGAGGCCACCGACGTGCCGGGACTCTACGTGGCGGGAGATGCGAGCAAGGAGGCCCAGTTCGTTATCGTTGCCGCAGCGGAAGGCGCGGAAGCGGGCATGGCTATCAACAAGGCGCTACTCAAGGAAGACCTGGCTCAGAACAGAAACTCGAACCCCAGCCGGACCACGCGAGGAGGGCCGTACGTGAAGAGTGGCTGAGTGAAGTCACGCGCAGCCGCAAGGTACAGCGGAAACAGTTCATCCCTTCCCGAGATGTAGCCGTCCCCATTGATGTCGGCCGAGGCACGGTAGTAGGGCGATTCGTAGGGAATCTCTTCCGGATGGGCGGAATACGTTTCTTCCGCCAGCGCATTCACCGCGTTGTCATCGGGTCCGGGCTGCCCCGTATCCCGCCGGACGGCCACGACGTTCTGCCGGTTCAGCACGTTCCGCATGTCGAGGTACACTCCGCCTCGCACTCCGCCCAGCTGCAGCGGCCTCCGGACCAGGAAGTCGAGCGTATAGCTGGTCGGCAGCCTCTGTGAATTCGGCAGTCCGATGAGCGAATCGCCCGAGATATCGGTTGCCGAATAGGGCAGCCCTGTTCCCACCCGCCCGATCGCCGCGGCTTCCAGGCCACCGATGATGTGAGACCCGAACACTTGCGGCCCGACACTGTCGGACACTCGGCTTCGAAGAATGAGTGTGAGCGTGTGCCGGCGGTCGAAGTCCAGCGGGAACTCGGCTCGAGCGGGCCGGATCGTGTCTCCCGTCTGAGGATCGATGGAGAAGACCCGGTTCAGCAGAAATGCGTCGCTCGCCGTGGCCTTGGCGCTCTGAAGGGTATAGATGAGACGAGCCCCGAAACCATTCTTGAGTTCGCGCTCCAGGAGCACCTCCAGGCCCTTCACCGTCCCCGCGTCCGCATTTCCGAAGATGGTCGAATCGGGATCGAGACCCAGCGGCACCGATGCCACCAGGCCGTCGAGCCGCTTCACGTAGGCGCCCAGTCGCATTGAGGTGATCGGTGTAGGCCGAACCCGCAGGCTGAACTCGTACTGTACCGCGTCCTCGAACCCGATGTTCGGATTGCCCCGACGGAACCGACCGGTACGAGTGGTATCGTCGAAGGCCGCGTCCACCAGGAACTGGTAGTCGGGCGCCTGGGAAAAACGACCGTAGCTGGCGACGAAAGTGGCGCCCTTGAGGACGGTCGAGACCGCAAACCGGGGGCTTACCTTCTGTTGGGATCCCCGGGACTCGGCCGCCAGCTCGGTTCCGGCGTCGAACCGGTCGTAGCGCGCGCCCAGGGTGAACGCCAGATCGGTAATGCGGACCTGGGCCTCGGCGTATACCGCGGCACTGGTCGGTGAGAAGTTGGAGATTGCGGTGGGGGGCACACTATCGCCCAACCCAACGGGCAAATAGGCCATGACCCTCCGATAGGTGCCGACCTGCTGGCGCACCAGCTCGCCTCCAAAGAACAGATCGACCTGATCACCGGCTCCATAGGTGGCATCGAGCTGGCCTCGAGTCTCCCCGAAATGGCTCCACCCCAGACTTCCCTGAGAGCCGGTGCCGAGGAATAACCCCGGTACGCCATACGGTGACGTGGTGCTGGGAACAGGGATCTGAAATCCGGGAATCGGCTCCAGGGCAGGGTCCTGGTTTCGGGCTACGTCTTCTCCGATGAAGTGGAAGCGCTTGCCGGTGAGTCCTCCGAAGGCATAGTCCACACTGCCGTCCAGTGTTCCTCGGAGGAACTCACGGGTGAAGCGCCCAACTCGAAGATCCATGATCAGCGGCTTCCTGGTCCCCGGGCCGCTGGCATACTGGACATGGCCGTTGAACAGATTCCCCTGTACCCGCTGAGCCGGAGCAAGATCGAGATCGTACTTGTACGCTGGATCGAAAAGCAGATTTTGATTTTCCGAGTGGAGGCCCATCAATCGCAGAGTCACCCGGTCGTTCAACGGAACCGTGATCTTGCCCAGGCCGCTCCACAGCTCCCCGCTGTTGTGGGGCAGGAGCGTCGGCGATGCGGTTCGAGGGTCTCTCGGATCGGTGGGGGCTGGAGCATTGACCGGATCTGCGTCCAGCCGGCCGGTGATGTCCACCGCCGCTACCAGCCCGACCCTTCCGACCAGGGGACCGCTGCCCTGGGCGATAAAACGGTCGAGACCGTAGTCCCAGGTGCTGCCAAACGGACGATCAGTCTCATATCCCACCCGGCCTTCCCAGTCAGCCGTTGGCTCTTTCGTGACCACGTTGATGAGGCCGGAGATGGCCTGACCGTATCGGGCCGAAAAGCCGTTGGTCACCAGCGATGCTTCGCTGAGGACGTCCGGCGGAATCGTGAGCCCCAATCCACCGCTGGCGGCATCGAGCTGATTCTTCACCCCCATGCCATCCAGGATGAAGGCCTCCTCGCCCAGGCGGCCGCCGCGGTAGCTCTCGCCGACACTACCCGCCGATAAGGCAACCGCTTCCTGGAGAGAGCTGACCGGTAATTCGCGCAGGTCGGCCGCGGTGATCTTCTGCTCCGTGGACGTGGCCAACGGATCGAGCACCGGGTCCACCGGAGCGGTCACCACCATCGGCTCCAGCTTCAGGGGATTGGTCTCCAGCGGGAAATCGACCGTCACGGTTCCGCCGGCCTGCACGAACACGCTGTCCCGGACGATGCTCCGGTAGCCGATCGCCCGTGCCGCGAGGCTGTGCCAGCCGCTTCGAATGCCGCGAACCCGGTAGATGCCGCCGGTGTCGCTGATCGCGCGAACCCGGTCATCCACCAGAATCTGGGCTTGGGCCAGGGATCGATCGGTGCCGCTCTGATACACCCGTCCGGCAATGGCGCCCTCAGCCTGAGCTCGGAGTGCCGATGGCAGTAACCCGAACAACAAGGCCACTGCGAGGACCTCTGGTGCGGTGCGGCGCGGGCTCACGGCTGCCCCACCAAGTACAAGTCTCCGTCGCGAGCGACAGTGGTGTCTATGGTGCCGCCGATGCCGGTGTTGTTGATGATGATGAGTGGATACCGTTCCACTACCACCTCACTGCCTGCGGGTGAGACTTGGGGCCGGCGATAGAGGGCCCGGTCGGAAGGGCCAGTGACAGCCAGGTCGCTACCATTCGACAAGTCGACCACGTGCACAAAGCCGCCGCTATCCCACTGAGTCGGTCCAAAGGTGGGATCAATGGTGAAGTGCACCCGGCCGCCCACGACGGCGACCATGCTCGTCCCTGCCACGTGCACATCGCGGGCAATCCCGGCGGCGCCAAAGTCGAACACCACGGTGGCTGCGCCGCTGGAGATCGTTTCCCGGTACACCCGGGTGTCCCCACCCAGGGTGTAGTAGACCTCGTCCTCGCTGCTTCCGGGCGACACGCCCGACGCGTTGCCGGTCCCGGCTATGGCTTGGGGGGTGGCGCCGGCTGCAAGGTCGAGCCACACTCCATCGACCCCGGAGCGCAGCGTGTCCATCTCACAGTCTTTACACGGGCTGTAGACATTCACTGCCTCTCCCAGGTACACCAGCCGGCTTGGACCCAACCACCGGAGCTGGGAGATGCCGCTGTGGGTCGGCCGGCCTGAGATGGTGTAGGGGATGGCCAGGAGTGACGTACGTAGGGCGGGATCAGCGATGGTTGCCAGGGACAGCTCTTGAACCGCGGGCACCAGCGCGCCGATGGCGTTGCCGGCGGCGATGAAGGCAAGCCGTCCGTCCGATGCGGCCGCCCCCCACTCGAGCGATTCGGTCCGCTGATCGGCCGAGGGCGAAAGAGTGCAACTCAGGCCACGCTGCCGCCCACCAGTTGGGGGCAAGAGCGCAAGACATACGTCGTGGTCTCGAGTGCCTTCGAGCTGGG
>DASUVR010000353.1:0-7096 GCA_036378855.1 Gemmatimonadales bacterium
AACGGGAGGCGGCCCTTGAGCCGGCGGACGAACTCCACCGCCTGGATCTGATAGGTCTCGGCGAGGGCTTCCCAGGCGCGGGCGAACACCACCTGGAGCCGCATGCGAACCGAGCCGGGAAGGCGTCGGGTAGAGATCAAATTGGGAGCTGCCATACGTCCCCCTCGGTCGTGCGGGAAGTGCATTGGACTGGTGCAGGATCCGACACCTGACCAACGCGAGCTTCGTGCCCGTTTTGGCCCCGGCCAAAGACCCTCTAAATCCTTGGCTTTCCGTCGGGACGCCGGAGCACTGCCAGTGCTTGCACTGGTGCTGCTGTCGGGGTGCTGTGGCGACCCCACTACTGGGCAGTTTGTGCACGGTCCCCGCTACCCCCTTGCCCGGCTTGCGATTACAATTTGTCCCTTCGCCATTAGGCAGGAGCTTCCCATCGCCACGACACTCGCCCCGCCCAGCTGGACTACCAAGGACGCCGAGAAGCTCTACAACATGAGTGGGTGGGGGCTCGGCTATTTCCGGATCAACGCCGAGGGCCACGTTACCGTCCACCCCGATGCCAATCGGAAACGCGGGCTGGACCTCTACCACCTGGCGATGGACCTTCACGCCCAGGGCGTCGGCCTGCCCCTTCTGCTTCGCTTTTCCGACATCCTTCGTTCCCGGATTCAGGCCCTCGCCACCGAGTTCAGCAACGCCATCAAGGAAACCGGCTACGAAGGGCGGTACACCACCGTTTATCCGGTCAAGGTCAACCAGCAGCGCCACGTCATGCAGGAGATCGTGGAGTTCGGGGCCTCGCACGGCGTCGGACTCGAGTGTGGCAGCAAGCCCGAGCTTCAGGCCGTGCTGGGTCTCAACGAAAGCACCAATCATCTGATCGTGTGTAACGGGTACAAGGACGAGGAGTTCATGCGGCTGGCGCTGATGGGCCAGAAGCTGGGACACACCGTGATGATCGTCCTGGAGCAGTTGAGCGAGCTGGAGGTGCTGCTCAAGGTATCCGACGAGATGAACGTTGTGCCCACGGCCGGCGTCCGGATCAAGCTCGCCACCGAAGGATCGGGGCGCTGGGCCAAGAGCGGGGGAGAGCGCTCCAAGTTCGGCCTCGACTCGGTCGAGCTGATGAAGCTGCTGGACCGGCTCGATCGGCTGGACCGGAAGAACCTTCTCAAGCTGGTCCACTTCCACCTGGGCAGCCAGATCACCGACATCCGGTACGTGAAGGCGGGGCTGGAAGAGATTGGGCGCTACTATGTCGAGCTCCGGAACATGGGCTTCGATGTTACCCATGTCGATGTGGGTGGTGGGCTGGGCGTGGACTACGAAGGCTCCCGCTCTACCCGTCCGGCCAGCATGAACTATTCCATGCGGGAGTACGCCAATGACGTGGTGTACACCCTGAGCTCAGTGTGCCGGAACCACGAGCTTCCCATGCCGCACATCATCTCCGAATCCGGCCGGGCCCTTACGGCGCATCACTCGCTGCTCTTGATCAACGTCATTGATGTCGAGTCTCAGGTGGAGCCGGCGGCTCCTCCGCTGCGGGAAGACCCTCATCCGCTGCTACTGGAAATGGCAGAGAATCTCGAGGGCGTTACCCAGGATCGAATCGAGGAGGTCTTTCACGACGCCGTGTTCGCCAAGGAGCGGGCCCAGGAGTTCTTCGCCAGCGGAGTATTCTCTCTGCGAGACAAGGCCGACGCCGACCAGCTCTATCTGGTGACTCTGGGAGCCCTCTCCCGTGCCATCGGCGACGACAAGGCCGCCTTCCCTGAGATCGTGACCCACCTCGAGTCGGAGCTGGTGGACCGGTATTTCTGCAATTTTTCTGTCTTCCAGTCCTTGCCGGACCATTGGGCCATCGACCAGCTGTTCCCCATCATGCCGATTCACCGGCTCAACGAGCCGCCGACTCGGCGGGGAACCCTCCAGGACGTCACCTGCGACTCGGATGGAGTGATCGACCGCTTTACTGGGGGCAGAAAGGGCAAGCCTTCACTCGAGCTTCATCCGGTGGACGAAGGGCAACCCTATATCCTCGGGATATTCCTTACCGGCGCCTATCAGGAGATCCTGGGCGACCTGCACAACCTCTTCGGCGACACCAACGCTGTCCACGTCCGGCTTACCGAGCAGGGCTATGAGATCACCGATCTGGTTCATGGGGACACCGTGACCGAGGTGCTCAACTACGTCCAGTTCAACGCCTCGGATCTGCTGGCCACCTTCCGCCGCAAGGTCGCCAACGCCAAGGATCTGAGCCGGCACGAGTCCAACAGTTTTATTGCGGATTACGTGGCGGGTCTGGAGGGCTACACGTATCTGGAAGGAGATGTGCCGGTTGAAGATAAAGCGTGAGCGGTGAGCAGATTGTCACCCCTTCGTCGCTGTCGTTCCTCAGGGCAGGCTCTGAACGAAGCGAAGGGGCCAGAACTCGGTTTGGTCAACAGCACACCACGCGAGCTACCGAGTACATGCTAGAACTGATTTAGGTGTGCAGTTGAACATCAAATGGGCAGTGAGAGGGAACTCGAGAGGCACTGGGAGCTCTCCGTGTCCTCGCAGTTTTTCTCTGTGCTCTCCGTGTTAAAGCTTTTGCCTGAGCTCCAATTGTGCCCTATCGCTTGCTGACGCGCTCCCTCTCGACGCTCCTCCGGTCCCCCCGTCTCTCCAAAGGCACGAAGGGCCGCTCGTCGGCCCCGATATATACCTGGCGGGGGCGCGCGATCTTCTGGTCCTTGTCCAGCAGCATCTCTTCCCACTGCGCCAGCCACCCCGGCGTGCGACCGATGGCGAACAGCACCGTGAAGTAATCCGTGGGATACCCCATCGCCTGGTAGATCAATCCGGAGTAAAAGTCCACGTTGGGATAGAGCTTCCGCTTGATGAAGTACTCGTCTTCCAGCGCTATCCGCTCCAGCTCCAGCGCGATCTCCAGCTTGGGGTTCATCCCGGTTTGCTCGAAGACGTCATACGCCACTTTCTTGATCAGTTTGGCCCGCGGGTCGTACGACTTATACACCCGGTGGCCAAACCCCATGAGCCGGCCCGATCCGCCCTTCACCTTTTCGATGAAGGCTGGGATGTTCTTCTTCTCCCCGATCTCGTCCAGCATCTGGAGCACGGCCTCGTTGGCGCCCCCGTGCAGCGGTCCGTACAGCGCCGCGATGCCCGCGCTGACCGCGGAGAACGGATCCACGTGGGACGAGCCGACTGCGCGCACTGCGCTGGTGGAACAGTTCTGTTCGTGATCGGCGTGGAGGATCAGCAGGATTTCAAGGGCGCGCTGCAGCACCTTGTTGGGCTGATGCCGCCCACCGATGCTGAACGTCATGTTCACGAAGTTGCCGATGTAGCCCAGGTCGTTGCGGGGAAACTCGTAGGGTAGACCCCGCGAGTGCCGGAAGGCGAAGGCCGCAATGGTCGGCAGCTTGGCCAGCAGGCGGACCCGCTGGAGATAGCGATTGGCTGGGTCCTCGATGTGCTTGGCATCGGGGTAGAAGGTGGAGAGCGCGCCCACCACTCCGAGCAGCATGCCCATGGGATGGGCGTCGTAGCGGAAGCCCTCGAGAAACTTGGTGATGTTCGTGTGAACGTAGGTGTGAAACTTGATGGTGTCTTCCCACTTGGCCAGCTGCTCCCGGTTGGGCAGCTCTCCCTCGCATAGCAGATAGGCCACCTCCAGAAAGGACGCCTGCTCGGCCAGCTGCTCGATCGGGTAGCCGCGGTAGCGCAGGATGCCCCGGTCGCCGTCGATGTAGGTGATGGCGCTGCGGCAGGCGGCGGTGTTCATGAACGCCGGGTCGTAAGTCATCATCCCGAAGTCGTCCTCGGTCACCTTGATCTGGCGCAAATCCGTCGCCCGAATGGTGCCCTCGGTGATCGGCAACTCGTAGGTCTGGCCGGTTCGGTTGTCGGTGATGGTGACGCTTTCCTTCGGCACGAGCAGGTCCTCAGCGGAGAGTGTGGCGGTTTGGACTTTCCTTTCTCCAACTATAGTAGCCTGTCAGCCGGAGCGCAGCGAAGGGGTCGAGCGGTGATCGGGATGACATCGGGAGTTTAGCAGACTATCGTACGCCCATGCGATTTCTCTCCTGCCTCGTCGTGCTGGGCACGGCTACTCCACTTGCAGCACAATCCTCCGTCGATACCGCCGGCACTGGACGGCTGATCGACCAGGCCATGAACCACTCTGAGGTGATGCAGAATCTGCAGCATCTCGCCGACATCATTGGGCCCCGTCTGTCAGGGTCTCCCGCCATGCACCGGGCCAATGAATGGACCGCGTCCCGCTTTCAGGCCTACGGTCTTTCAGCCAGGCTGGAGCCGTACGAGTTCGGGGTCACGTGGCAGCGGGGCGATGCCGCCATGCGGCTGCTCCAGCCCTTCAATCGGGCCATTACCGCCCACAGCTGGGCCTGGACAGAGGGAACCGGCGGAAAAAGCGTAGCTGGTCCGGTCATCCTCACCAACCTTTCCACCCCGGAGAGCCTGGCCGTCTATAAGTCGAAGGTCAGAGGCGCCTGGGTCCTGCCCCGGCCGCCGTTCACCCTGTGGAACCCCGACGGGCCGGAGATGACCGCGGAGGATTCAACCCGCCTGGATGAGCAGCGAAAGCTCCGCGCCACTCTCACGGCCGATACCTCGGCCCCCGCGGTTCTGGCCCGACGGCAGTTCCAGCTGGATCTTCCCTACATCCTCAAGGCTGCGGGAGCCCTGGGCACCCTGATCGACGGGTCCAAAGAGCACGGGCTGATGACGATGAGCGGCTCGCCACTCCGAGTGTCACCGCTGCCCAGTCTGGTCATCTCTCACGAGGATTACACTCTGTTCAACCGGCTCATTGGGGAAGGGGTCACACCCAAAGTCGAAGCCCGAGTCCAGAACCAGCTTGGCAAGTCGCCGGTGCAGCAGTGGAATACCGTAGCCGAGATCAGGGGCACCGAATGGCCGGGTCAGGTGGTCATTCTGGGCGCTCACCTAGACAGCTGGGATCTCGGCACAGGAACTACCGACAACGGTACGGGGTCCATGGTGGTGCTGGAAAGCGCCCGGGCCATTGCGCGGTCCGGGCTCAAACCGAAGCGCACGATCCGGTTCATTCTATTCAGCGGGGAAGAGGAGGGCCTGCTCGGCTCGAAGGCCTATGCCGCGCAACATGAGAAGGAGGCCGACAGCATCCAGGCGGTGCTGGTCCTGGATAATGGAACGGGTGCCATAACCGGCCAGGCGTTGCAGGGAAGGAAGGATCTCGAGGGCCTCTGGAAGCAGCTGCTCGCGCCGGTGGCGCCGCTCAAGGCCGACAGCGTGCGCGAAGCCGACAAGGGCGGAACTGATCACCTGTCGTTCCTCCCATACGGCGTACCCGGATTCAACTTCGATCAGCTGGAGCGGGGCTACAATCATACCCACCATTCGCAAACCGACACCTACGATCACGCGGTTGCAGGCGACCTGAAGCAGGCGTCGGCGGTCATGGCGGTCACTGCGTTCGAGCTGGCCAATCTGCCCAGTCTGTTGCCACGGGGACCCAAGACTCCCGTGCAGCCGGTGCCCAGCAAGCCCTCGCCCGGGATAGCGGCCAGGCGGTAGGCGGTCAGAAGGTCTCACCCCCCAGCGAGTAGGGGACGGAGCTCTGTGCCGGTTTCGTCAGCGCTGTCACCCCGATCCCTTCGCTAAGGCTCAGGATAAACTCCGCGAGGGGGCGGAGCCCAACTTGTCTCTCATCTTACGAGTCGTTGCCTGGAGCAGGATGCTCTGCGTTCCCCTGCTTCTGCTGGCATGTAGCCGCTCCGGTGATCCCACTCATGGTTCGCTGACGTCATGGAGTGACTCTTCACCCCACCGTGTCAGCTTCGTATCGGTTGCGCCCGATGTTCGGCTCGAGGTGCTCGATTGGGGCGGCTCGGGTCCGCCGATTGTCTTTCTGTCCGGGCTGCAGGATGTGGCCCATGGCTTTGACGACCTCGCTCCCGAGTTCACCAAGGATCATCACGTCATCGCGATCACTCGCCGAGGCTACGGAGCCTCGAGCCAGCCGCCAGCCGGCTATGACCTGGCCGGGCGCGTGGCCGATCTTCGGGCCGTGCTCGACTCCCTGAAACTCCAGCGGGTTGCCCTCGTGGGCCACTCGATTGCCGGCGACGAGCTGACCGCCTTTGCCGGCGCGTATCCCGCTCGGGTGACCAGTCTGGTTTACTTCGATGCGGCGTACGACCACAGCGACTTGCGACAGCTGCTCGGGCAGTTTCCGGCGGCGCCACCCATGCAGGCCGGCGACTCGGCTTCCCCGGTAGCGTTGCAGGCCTATCTCCAACGGACCTACGGGATGCACATTCCCGAGGCCCAGCTTCGCGCCATTGGCCGGTATGATTCCGCGGGCCACCTCGTTGCCGACGTGACGCCGCCGACGATTGATTCTCTGATCCTGGCCGGCTGTGGCCATCCCAACTATGCGGCCGTCCGGGCGCCGGCGCTGGTCATCTATGCCGTGGTGGACTCGGTTCGCCAGGTCTTTCCCTTCTATGCCGCACTGAATGCCCCTCATCAGGCCGCCGCGCGCCGGTTTACGGCCGCACTGCAGCGATGGGCCGCGGCCGAGCGCGTCCGGGTCCGCCGGGAGCTCCGCTCGGCGCAGCTGCTGGAGCTGCACGGCGCCAATCACTACGTGTTCGACTCCCATCGCTCTGATGTGATCCGGGCAATGCGGGAGTTCCTGGCACATCACTCGCCCTCTCCTGATGCATTAACCACGTCTCGCTGAGCAACATGACAATTCAGTTGATCGAGCGTGAAGTGCCCCACCCAGCTCCCGGTGACCAGGTCTTTGGAGGTGATGCACCTAGTTATGCGCGATTCCGCTTCTTTTCTGCCGAAGGAAAGTCATGGATCGGGGCATTCGCAGCCACCGGGATCAACAACAACACCTTGGCCAGGAGCTTCGGTTCGGCTGGAGATGTTTTGGTAGTCGCCGGGGGCCAAGGCTATGTGGTGAACATACCCCAGCAGGTGCTCAGGTTTATCGCTGAGGATTTGCCGGGTGAGTACCTCTTCGACGCCCGGAGCATTCCGGGGCGGGATCTCATCGTGGCCTGTT
>DASUVR010000354.1:0-5388 GCA_036378855.1 Gemmatimonadales bacterium
CCGGGTAGCCCACTCGGCCGGCGGTCCACGCATGATAGGCCAGCCAGTGCCGGCCCCATACATCATCGAACACTTCCGCGCCGCCGGGTCCTGCCATGAAACCGCTGGATGCCATGAGTGGGACGCTCTGGGTCTTGCGACAGGGCCCCAGCGGAGAGGCACAGGCAGCGTACCCGATAGCGTAGTCGCCGGTGTTCCACTGGTTCGCCGAATAGAGCAGATGCCACACCCCTGCCTCCCACCACATGGTTGGTCCCTCAATCAACGGTCCCTCCCACGGCTGATCGGTCTGCAACAGCTCTGTCGGCGCCCCCAGCAGAAGTTTTGCATCTCCACTGAGGCGCTGACTCCAAAGGGAGACCGGTTTCCCGCAGCAGTTGCCGTCGTTTTTCCAGATGAGGTAAAGCTCGCCGGTTGAGTCTCGGACCACGCTTGCGTCGATCGACCCACCCAGGTTGGTCTGGCAGAGGAAAGGCACCGAGTCCCGATCCGCGAACGGACCGGTTGGAGAGGTCCCTTCGGCCCGGCCGGTGCACTGGCGGCCCGATGAGCGATCGCGGGTGGTGAAGAAGAGGATGTACCGGTCTTGGAGGGGAAGCACCGACGGGGCCCAGGTGAGATGTCTGCCCCGTTGGGCCCAGCTGGGAAGTACGGGAAGCGCGTCGCCAGTGGCCGTCCAGTGCAGCAGGTCATCCGACCGTATCGTCGGCACGTTCAAGCCATGAGAGTTGGTGGCGTAGCCGTAGTAGCTGGAGGCCACGCGCAGCACGAACGGGTCCGCGAAGTCCCCAGGGTATACCGGATTCTGGTAGGGGCCGGAGCCATCCGTCTGACCGGCGCCGGCGGCAGTTGGGCCGGTCGGGTCCAGCGCGGACGTGGTGATCGGCTCGTCTACGCAGCTCACCGCCGAGAGCGTGAGCGCAAACGCCACCAGGCCACGTCGCGAGAGCAGCGGGAACATCGTGTCGGCACCGGTCCAGATGAGGGGAACGCAAAGGCTCGCGGGCCCCGAGCGGGCACCTCAGACGGGTGCTCCCGTGCGGCGATCGATGTAGATCAGCGCGAATTGCTCGGCGGCAACACGCACTGGAAGGCAAAGCAGGTGCCCACCTTGCCGGACAGGAAAAACCAGCGCTGCCGAACCCTGATGGAGCGCTGGTTAGTGCTTAGAGGGGAAGAAATCGTGCAATTCTTTGCGTGATTGCTGCGCCAGGTGGCCTGGAAAACAGCGATGGCGCGCTTTCGAGCGGTGGGTTGGTTAGTGCCGGACCATCTCCTCTGCTTGCAGAGCGCCGATTGGGAAATCTTTTTGCAAGGGTGTTGCAATACTCTGGACCATCTCTCTGGCCGCAGCCCGGCCCTCTCGAATGGCGTAGTTGGTACCACGATCTTCGGGATAGACCTGGGCCATGCTGCTCAGATACAGCCCTGGCAGCGGCGTTTGCCGCGCGGGGATCAGGGCACTGTACCCGCGGACCACGATCGGCTGCGCGTATCGCGCCCGCCAGACATGCGCCGCCAGCAGCCAATCGCTGCTGAAATGGGGAAACATCCGCTTCAGGTGCTCGAGACTGAACCGCACCACCTCATGGTCGGCCCACCGGTAGAGATCAGCCGATTCCGGCAGGTACTTCGAGAGGTAAACCAGGTGGCGGCCACCATAGCTTTCAGCAGGCTCGAAGTTGGTATGCTCGATCACCCCGACGAAGGGAAACTCCGGATCGTTGACGTTGAGCCAGTAGGTCTCCGAAAGGCTTCGGTCCAATTCGAGCACAACGCAGATGTTGGCCAGGTACTCGATACGTCTCAGGCTCCGGGTGTACTCCGGGGAAACGTATGGCTCGACGAGATCGGCCACGATAGGCAAGGCTGGTGTGGCCAACACCGCGCTCGCCACGATGGGCCCCTCCGGGGTACGTACGCCGACAACTCGTCCATGCTGCACCAGCAGCCCGGTCACTGGAGTACCCAAACGGATAGCACCTCCCCTCTCCCCTACCGCTCGGGCCAGCTGGTCGGCCAGCGCGGCAAATCCGCCGCGATAATAGGCCAGCACCTCCTCACCACCCTTTCCGCGGCTCCCTCCCCGGAGCTTGAGCTTGTTCCAGAACCAGACTGCGGAGATCTCGGAGGCATAGGACCCGAACTTTCCTTTTAGCAGGGGCTTCCAGACAATCTCATAGACCTCCCGGCCACCGAGGCGAGTGAGCCACTCTTCGGCAGTCAGATCCTCCAGTTCCTTCCAGTGTCGGACCTGGCGGGCGCGAAGAGCCAGAAGACCCAGCCGAATCCGGGCCTGAAGCGAGAGGGGAGTGAAGCGAAGGACGTCCATCGGAGTGCTCAGCCGAAAGAACCGGTGGGCGTAGTACATCCCGGTGCGGGTAGGCCGGTGCAGCACCCGATCTGACTGCCCGAGCTCATTCACCAGGTCGATGACGTGAGTGTCGCTGGTAAACCAGTGATGGTAGAACTTCTCCAACCGGGTGCCACCAACGTCGAAGCTGCCGGCCAGGCCGCCAACCTCTTCCTCCGCCTCGAAAACCGTCACCCGGAAACCATGCTGGGTTAGCTCCCAGGCCGCGGCCAGGCCGGTGAATCCACCTCCGACGATCACGACATGTGAACGTCCGTCTGCAGTCATGAGGTTGCACCCGAGGTTTTGGCCGTTCCAGCGACTCTTCCAGGTATCGCCGGACGCCGGGTCCACAGGAGGACCGCGAAACCGGCGACCGTTACCGGCAGCCAAAGAATCAAATGCGCCAGCACAGCGAAGGCCGCGGCAGCAGACCGACCGGCTCCGTATGCAGTGAGACCCAGGCTGGCGAAGTAGTCGAAGGTGCCCACATAGCCGGGAGAACTGGGGAGAAGCGTCGCCAGGGTGGCGGCCGCAAGGGCGAGCCAGGCAGCCGGCCAGGCAACCGGTATGTGGAGGGACCAGAGCGCAAACGCGAATACTGCCCCTTCCATTATCCAGGCGACCACGCTGATGGCAACAAGACCGAAGGCTCGGCGGGGAGAGCGCAGCAAGGACAGAGACGCCGTGAGCTGAGTCAGGATCGGGTCCAGTTTTGCTGCCCAATGGCCAGGCAGCAATCGACTTGCAGCCGCTCGCGCGATAGCGGTGAGCCGGTCCGGCACCAGGGTGATCGCCGCCAGCGCCACCAGGCACAGAGCGCCGGCTCCACACGCCACGAGCAGGAACGCCCGGGGGAATACTGAAGCTCCCAGCACACTTACGAAGAGCACAGCCAGGAGGACGAGTAGATCGAGCATCCGCTCGAGAAGAAGAGTGCCGGCTATATGAGCGGCTGGCGCTCGGAGGGTGCGCTGGAAGCCGAAGATCCGCACCACGTCACCGGCACGGAGAGGTACGGTGTTGTTCAGGGCCAGGCTGGCAAGGAAGGGACCAGCACAGTTGCCCCAGGTCAACTCGGGCTGAACTGGACGCAGCATCCACCACCAGCGGGTAATCCGGGCCCCCATGTCCGCCGCAAGGGCGAGTACGGCAAGCACTAGTGCCGGCCAGCTGGCTCCGGCCAACACCATGCTCATCTGCTGCCGGTCGACACGGCGAGCGAGCAGCACTACAAAGAGTGCGGCTACAGCCAACCCAGCGAGCGCTCGGCCCCAACCAGGACGAAACCGAATCACGCGGGATACGCCGAGCGGCGTCCTTCCCGCCGCTGATCGCGGCCGGCCCGACGCTCGCGCCAGCTCCGACGATCAGTTCGGCCCCGATTATCGCGGCTCGACTCGAGCCGGGGATAGGCTTGCACTGGCGGGTCCATGCCCAGAGTCTCGCGCACGAGGTAGAGCGGGCGGTGCTTGGCTTCACCGTACAAACGCCCGACGTACTCTCCGATGATGCCGAGTGAAATGAGCTGCGCTCCGCCCAGGAACAGGATCGCAATAATGAGCGCGGTCCATCCGGTCACCCAGCGTTGAGTGAACAGCCGCATGGCCAGGGCATACAGGATCGCAAGCAGAGCCAGACCGGCACAGATGAAGCCCATCAGCGTGGAGAGCCTCAGCGGCTTGACCGAGAAGGACACGATTCCGTCGAAAGCGAAGCGCACCATCTTTCCCACCGGATACTTCGTCTCCCCCGAAAACCGGGGAGCCCTTCTGTAGGGGATGCCGATCTGGCGGTATCCCGCCCAGGAAATCATGCCTCTGAGGAACCGGTCGCGCTCCGGCATGGCGGCAATCACGTCCACGACTTTCCGGTCGAGCAGGCGGAAGTCGCCGGTGTCCAGCGGGATCTCGGTCTCGGAGAGCCAGCGAATCAGCCGGTAGAACAATCGTGCAGTCAGCAGCTTGAACCGGGTTTCGCCCTCGCGATCGGTGCGGACTCCGTAGACCACCTCATAACCGGCCTCCCACAGCCGGATCATCTCTACTATCAGTTCGGGAGGATCCTGAAGATCGGCATCCAGGATAATGACGGCCCCTCCGCTGGCATGAGCCAGCCCAGCGGTGACCGCAAACTGATGGCCGAAGTTGCGGGAGAAATACACCACTCGTACATGCTCGTCCTCTGCCTGCAGCTGGCGCAACAGCTCCGGTGTCGTGTCGTAGCTCCCATCATCCACGTACACGACCTCGTATTGAATCCCGGCCTGAGAGACGGCCTCGGTGACGCGGCGGTGAGTCTCTCGAAGATTCCCCTCCTCGTTGAAGCAGGGAATCACCACGGAAACGGATTTCGCACTCATGTTCTACCCTTCGCCTGCCGGGCAGCTTGCGGGCGGCGAACAAACAACACCGCCCCGGGCCCGTCATAAATCATCCGATACGCCGGGTCTCGCTCCAGCGAGTAGCGGAGCAGCCGGCAACAGTTCCGATCGGGACTCTTCGGTATGTACACGTGGCTATAGGACTCCCCGGTGGCGCGGGACCAGTCCTGCAGGCAGTTCGATACCCAGCTCGCGCAGCCCTGAAGATCGATGTACTGCCGCTTCTTGCGGGCGAATTCTCCCAGTGGCCGGTACTCGAATCCCTGAACCGTGGCGACACTCTTTCGCTGCGCCAGAACCGGAAACCATTCCGAATTCCGATCGATCTCCCAGGGTGTGCCCGCAACTATCAGGAACCTCGCATTCAAGGGAGTTTCCCGGGCCACCCAGCTCATGGCGGCAAGCTCCTGATGCGAGAGGCTCCCCATGTCGCTCATGCCGCCGATAACGGGCGTGTTCCGAAGAAATGCGCTGGCCGTAGCAAAGACCAGAAACAATCCAAGAATGACCTGCGGCGACCAGGCTGCCCTTCCGGGGCTTCGGCGGAGAGTAGGAACCGGAAGCCGACGCATGGCCGGGAGGAGCAGCTGCACGAGGGCTATCCCAGCGAGCAATGCGATGGGCACAGTGGAGAAGGTTGAGCCCTGGCGGG
>DASUVR010000355.1:0-2592 GCA_036378855.1 Gemmatimonadales bacterium
ACGTACTTCGCCTCGACCGAGTCGCCTCTGCGGGCCAGTATCCGGGTCAGAGAGGCGCTGGAATCGGCGTTGCCGAGGAAGACCACGTCCAGTCCGCTGCGCCGCAGCATTCGGGTGGCGGTCCTGGCTGCGCCTTGCCGCTGAGTGCCATTGAGGACTTCGACGGTCACTCGTTTTTTCGGCATGATGATCGGAGGGGCAGCCGCGGTGCGCTCGGGCTGCGGGCGCGGCCAGAGCCAGAGCCAGATCCCCGCTCCCAGCAGCAGCAGCAGCGCGGCTGCGCCTAGCGCGAGCTCCCGCCAGTGGCGACGAGACTGTTCCAGAATCGGTATGTAGGCTCGAGAACGGGCCA
Organism: Gemmatimonadales bacterium; assembly: GCA_036378855.1. Lineage (GTDB taxonomy): Bacteria > Gemmatimonadota > Gemmatimonadetes > Gemmatimonadales > GWC2-71-9 > CAVVWJ01. Next base: position 353 of record DASUVR010000355.1, read on the forward strand.
TCCGGATTCGATGATGTAGGAAAGACGAGCGCGTGCAACTTCACGGAGGACGCCATGGGGGTCGTCGGCGAACCGTGCGGCCAACTCGGCTCGTTGTTTCCGCTGGAACGGCCGCCCCGGATCGAGGTAATCCGCACAATATAGAATGCGGCCGACCATGTCCCATTCGGCCAGTCCAAGAGAGTGGTACCGGACCGCATCGAGCACGCCCCGGTCATCCTCTCCCTCAGCCCGCGCCCGGCCGGCACTGGCAGGGCCATGACGCAACTCGGGTGGGCCCGGCGAGTCGGCGGCCCACTTTTCCAACTCCTCCGGCGCGGCGTCGCGCAGGGCATCGTGCAGCCAAACTGCCCGGAGCCAGCGATGTTTCTCCGAGTCAGGCACACCGAGCTGTTCCGCCCACATCGCTGCCAGTCGGGCTACCCGCTGTATGTGCTCCAGCCGTTTGGGGGTGACCACCGCCCATTCGGGCAGGGTTGGCCTGAGCTCGGCATCAACCAAGGCCCTGCGCCAGGTTGATGTTGTCGATCAGCCGGGTGCTGCCTATCCGGGCTGCGATGGCGACAATGGTTTTGCCGTCCACGGTTGCAATCGGGCTGAGGAATTCCGGCTCGACGATGGCAATGTACTCCACCCGCACGCCTGGCTCTGCGTCGAGCACCCGATGCATGTGCTCCTCCAGCCTCGAAGTCTCACGTTCACCCTCGCAAAAGCTGCGATGGGCGGCGAGCAGCGCGCGGCTCAGGACCAGGGCCTGGCGACGTTCATCGGCACTCAGATAGGCATTCCGGCTGCTCAAGGCGAGCCCATCGGCCTCTCGGACTGTGCGGACAGCGACCAGCTCGATGGGCCAGTCGAGATCCCGCACCATTCGCCTGATCAGCGTCAGCTGCTGGATGTCCTTTTGCCCGAAGCAGGCCAGGTCCGGCTGTACCAGGTGAAACAGCTTGGCCACGACAGTGAGAACACCGGTAAAGTGACCCGGCCGGGCAGCACCCTCCCACCGTTCGGCCGTTTCACCCGGAGTGATCCTCACCTCGGAGCCGGGCGGATACATGATCTCGACTGAAGGCACAAAGAGGGTGTCCACTCCGCGGCTCAACGCGAGGCTGCGGTCTCGAGGCAAGTCTCTGGGGTAACGAGCCAGATCTTCTCGGGGACCGAATTGCAGCGGATTCACGAAGACGCTGAGCACGACAGCATCGGTCCTGCGTCTGGCCTCATCCACCAGGGCCAGATGGCCCTCGTGGAGATACCCCATCGTGGGCACCAGACCGATGCGGCGCCCCGCATCGTGTTGGGCCCTGCTCCAGGCACGCATATCGGCAATGGTGGTGAGCTCACTCAAAGCTGTGCTCTCGCCCAGGATACTTTCCATCCCGCACCTCGGCAGCAAAGGCCCGCACCGACTCCCGCACCGATTGTCCCAACTTGCCGTAGTGCTTGAGAAATTTGGGAGCAAACTGCTCGTTGAGGCCCAGCATGTCGTGCAGCACCAGAACCTGACCGTCGCAGTGGGGTCCTGCTCCGATTCCAATGGTCGGGATGGTGAGCGACTGAGATATGCGGCCCGCTACGGCAGCGGGAATCAGCTCGAGAACAACGGCGCAGGCGCCGGCCGATTGCAGGAGCTTGGCATCTCTGACCAGGCGCTCGGCGGCTTCGTCATCTCTTCCCTGGACCCGGTAGCCGCCGAGAGCGTGTACCGACTGCGGGGTGAGACCGAGATGTCCTATTACTGGAATTCCCCGCTCGACCAGCGCCGCCACGGTATCTACCATGTGGCCCCCCCCCTCGAGCTTCACTCCATGGGCGCCGGTCTCCTGCAGCACTCTACCCGCATTCCGGATCGCTTCAGGGATCGAGATCTGATAGGTGAGGAATGGCAGGTCCACGAACACCAGCGCTCGGCGGGTTCCCCGACGGACGGCAGCAGCATGGTAGATCATCTGATCGAGCGTGGCGCTCAGAGTGGTCTCGTGGCCGGCGATCACCTGATTGAGCGAGTCGCCCACCAGAAGCACATCCACGCCGCTGTCTTCCAGTAGTCGCGCGAAGATGGCGTCATAGCAGGTGAGCATGACGATGCGTTTGCCTGCCGCCTTCATCGTCAACAGATCGGTGATCGTGAGCGGCCGCGGGTCAGCGTTCATCGGGCATCAATTCCGCCAGCTCTCGGCGCCAAAAGTCGCGGTTGGACAGCTCGGGATGAGGAATGATAAGGTCAGGCTCCGCCACCC
>DASUVR010000356.1:0-5090 GCA_036378855.1 Gemmatimonadales bacterium
CAGACCATCGCCTTCGTGCAAACGCTGGACGGCGGTCCCGACGAGGGGGGCACCAGCGACATTGCTACCGTCGGAGCCGACGGCTCGGAAGAGACCTTTCTGACCGAGACTGGCCTGGAGACCGATCCTTCCTGGTCGCCCGACGCCAGCCGAATTGCGTTCCTCTCCGACCCTGACGGGTTGGGTGGCGTGGCGGTGATGAATGCGGACAGCATCGAGGACCTCCGGATCATCTTCCGGGGAACCCTGGCGGGCAGGCCGGCCTGGGCACCCGACGGATCCTCGCTTGCCTTGGAGAGCGATGGCGCGATCATCCGAACCGACGCCAACGGTCAAAACCCGACACCGATCTTCACCGGCGACGCCCACAACCCAGCCTGGAGTCCCGACCTCCTCCACATCGCGTTCGACAGTCCATCGCAGGCGGACGGACCGGGGATCTTCGTGATCGGGACCGACGGCACCGGCTTTACTCGCATTACCACCGGCGACGATCACGCGCCGACCTGGTCGCCCGACGGAAGTCAGATCGCCTTCAGCCGGGGTGCCGAGGACAGCGAGGAGCAGGACATCTTCGTGGTCAACCTGGACGGATCCGGCCTCACCCAACTGACCACCGATCCAGCGGCCGACAGCCATCCTTCGTGGTCGCACTAGGGCACTGCGTTACTGATCGAAACCCAACTCCATCGACACCCGGGCCTCGGGACTGCCCGGCGACGCGGGCGGCGGTAGAGGGAGATTGACTCGGCGCCAGGCCTCGAGAAAGCGGGCGAGCTGTTGGTCGGCATTCTGAACCATTGTCGCCCGGAATGACGCGCTGTCTCCCACCAGCAGGCCGCAGCTTCGCCAGGTGGAGACCACGGCGTAGGCGATGTGTTTCGGTGTGGTAAGGCGAGGGATCCTCACCATCTGCGACGCCTGCAGGCAGGATGACGCCGCGAAGCCGAGCGCACGGCCGGCAGTATCTTTGGTCTGCATGACCACGTAGAGAAGGTCCAGACTCGCCTGCGAGCCGTCCCGCACGCCGGTCGGGCTCTGAATCACGATGCCCTCCCGACGCAGTGCATCCTCGACTCTCGCGCGCAGCACTCTCTCGTCGATCGATTCCAGGCTCGCACCCTGAGAAAGCTGCACGCTGGCGTGGACTCCAAAGCTTCTGAGCCCGGTCAGCGTGGCGCGCTGGGTCTCGGCCTCGGTCTGGGCGGCAAGGTGAGGGGGCCGGAGGAGCAAAATCCCCAGGACTACGATAGAGCTTCTCATAGCGATTTCGATTGTTGCGGGATGGCTGGGACTTAGTCCTGCATGCCGGGTTTGGCAAGGCGGTGAACTCCAAACTTCCTCCCCTCCCATCCATTAGCTTTTAACGCATGGCTTCACAGATCCTCATCACCATGGACGATCTCGAGACCGCGGTCCGGCTCAATGCGGCGCTCGAGGCGGCCCAGTTCTCCACCACGATGTTCTCCAGCCTGGACGACGCTCGCGGCACCGTGCGCCGGGAAAGCCCCGACCTGGTGATTCTCACCGGAGCGGTGCATGAGCCGCACGCGCAGCAGCTTGCGGCGCTGGCCCATGACGCGGAGATCTCCACCCTGGCCCTGCTGGAGCCCACCGACTCGGAGCGCACGGAGCGGGTGGAGCGCCTCCGGGCCACCGAGGTGATGACCAAGCCGGTCTCGCCCGACGACGCGGTGGCCACCGCCCGGCGGCTGATCGAGCGGCGGCATCTGCAGGAGCGCACCGGGATCGTGGGCGAGAGCGCCGCCATCCAGGAAGTCATGGTCAAGATCGAACAGATGGCGCCGGTCTCCAGCACTGTTCTGATCCAGGGAGAGAGCGGCACCGGCAAGGAGCTGGTGGCCAAGGCGCTGCACGACCTCTCCCCCCGGCGAGGCGAGGCGTTCATCACGGTAAACTGCGCTGCCCTGCCCGAGACGTTGCTGGAGTCGGAATTGTTCGGCCACGAGAAAGGTTCCTTTACCGGAGCGGCCGAGCGGCGGCTGGGTCGGTTCGAGCTGGCCGACGGGGGAACCATTTTTCTGGACGAAATAGGAGAGATTCCGCTCTCCACCCAGGTCAAGCTGCTCCGGGTGCTGGAGAGCAGAAACTTCTTTCGGGTCGGCGGCGCGCAAGCCATCAAGGTCAACGTCCGGGTCATCGCGGCCACCAACCGGGCGCTCCGGGACGCTGTGGCGCTGGGAGAGTTTCGGGACGATCTCTACTATCGGCTGAACGTCCTCAACATCTATCTTCCGCCCCTGCGCGAGCGGCGGGGCGACATCCCGCTCCTGGTCCGCCGATTCATCCGGGAGCTCGCCAAGGCGCACGACCGGCAGTTCCGGGGAATCGCTCCCGAGGCCATGCAGCGATTGGTCAGCGCACCATGGCCGGGGAACGTACGCCAGCTACGGAACCTGATCGAGTCGATGGTGGTGCTCGCGCCCGGCGCGGAAATCCGGGCGAGCGACATTCCGGTCGACGTGCTCGAGGGTGCCGGAACCCTGCTTCCCATGCGGCTGGGGCAGGCAGGCCAGCAGGGCAACGGCGGCCCGGGACTGCAGGAGCTCGAATTCATTCTGCGGAGCCTGGTGGACCTGCGGCTCCAGATCGAAGAGATGCGGCGCCGAATCGACGAGCATCCCCAGCGGGTGCAAGTCATCGATTTGGGAAACCACGCGCAGGTCTCCGACGTGATGTCGGAAGTGGATGGCGACGGCGAACAGCCAGTGCTCTACCGTCCGGGCATGACGATGGCGGAGGTGGAGCGGGCTACCATCGAGGCCGCCTTGCGGGAGTACAAAGGAAACCGGCGGCGGGCCGCCGAAGTGCTGGGTATCGGAGAGCGGACGCTCTACCGGAAGATCAAGGCGTATCGGTTGGAGTAGTCGGGAGTCGGGAGTCAGGAGTTGGGCGAAGAGAAGGGTGGGTGGGCAGGTTGAGCTAACCAGTGCCCTGGCGGGGCTATAGCTCTGACCCCAGACTCCCTACTGGTCCAGATTGCAAACCGATGCACCGCCGTAACTACAACTGTACAAATAGTTTGCAGCTGCTAACGCCTTGACAGTGTGGCATCGGGTCGTCAAATTGCAAATCTCCCCTCCCCTGACGGACCAGGTCTTTGAATTTCGTCATTGACGCCGAGCTCTGCGTCTCGTGCTTGGCCTGCGTCCGCGTCTGCCCTACGGATGCCATCGCGGTCCCGGTGGATGAGCCGCTGTTGCCGGTCATCGACAATGAGACGTGCATCCGCTCCGGCCAGTGTCTGGCTGTCTGCCCCCACGGTGCTGTCAAGGTAAACGGCGAAATCGGGCGGGCTCTTGCCATCGGGACCGCGGGAGACGGCGTCCTCATCCTCAGCCCCGAGTCCGTCGCCCACTTCTACCCAGCCACACCAGAACAGGTCATCAACGCCTGCTACGAGGTCGGCTTCCGGGCGGTCACCCGGGGGGTCATCGGCGATGAACTCGTTGCCGCTGAATACCTTAAGCTATGGAACGAGGAGCCCTGGGGGACCCTGATCCGCTCCACCGACCCGGTGGTGGTGGAGACGGTGCGCTACCAGTTTCCCGAGCTGTTGCCCTACCTGGCCCCGGTCACCCTGCCGGCGGTGGCGGAGGCCCGCTATCTCCGGGCCCAATACGGCCCTGGCCTCAAGATTGCCTACGCAGGCATCTGTCCCCCAGTGAGCACCACCGAGCTGGATGCCGCGATCACCTTCAGCGACCTGGACCAGATCTTCCGGGTCCGCGGGGTGAACGTCCTCACCCAGCCCACCTTCTTCGAGCGGGTCCCGCAGGAGCGGCGACGGCACCTCAGTGCAGCCGGCGGCCTGCCGCTGGCGCTGCTGGAGGAGGCCCGCTACTCCAGCCGTCGCTTCCGGAAGCTACGGGGGCTGGAAGCGCTCAAGGCGGTGGCTCGGGCGGTGGCGGTGGACCGGCTGGACCTGGGTTTCGTGGATATCCTGTCCACCGAAGGGTCGCTGGACCATCCGCTGTCCGGCCCGCGAGAGGAGCTGTTCTGGCGCCGGGAACTGCTGGCGAGCACCGAGCCGCCTCGGAGCTCTTCCCCGGTGGTGGACAGCGCGGTGGTGGCCAGTGTGGGAGCGGCGTTCGCCATCCGGCAACGGCCGGTGAGGCCGGATCCCGCGGCGGTTGCGGCGGTCATCAACCAGATCGGCCTGAGCCCGAATGGGACTCCCTGGGACTGCCGGGCCTGCGGCTTCAGCACCTGCCACCAGTTCGCCGAGGCCGCGGTGGTGGGACGGGCGTCGCTGCGACAGTGCGCGCCGTACCAGGAGCGCCGGGCGGAAGAGGCGCAGCGCCAGGCGGCGGTGGATTCTCTGACCGGGCTTTCGACCTACCGGATTCTCCGCGACCGGCTGGTCTTCGAGATCGAGCGCTGCAAGCGCAGCAACGAGAGCTTTGCCGTGTTGTTCATGGATCTGGACCGGTTCAAGGACGTGAACGACACCTACGGCCACGAAGCCGGGAACGAGATCCTGAAGGCCGTAGCCGAGGAGATCCGGCACGCGGTACGAGCTTCGGACGTGGCGGCGCGGTATGGTGGCGACGAGTTCGTGGTGATCCTCACCCGCACCGAGCTGCAGGGTGGGATGCGGGTGGCGGAGGCGCTTCGGGCCGGAATCGAGGGGATCGGCCGCCGGCTGAACTATCCGGCCGGACTGATCACCGTGAGCATCGGACTTTCCGAGTTCGATAGCCGCCAGCCGGAGGATGACCTGCTGGTGGCCGCGGACCGGGCGCTGTACCGGGCCAAGGCGGCGGGCAGGAATGCCGTTGCGTAGCGAGTCGCGAGTCACGAGCCACGAAACCCGGGCGCGGGCCCGAGCGGGAGTCGCCAGAGATGAGGCAGAGAGGTATGATGTGTTCCTGGATTCTGAGAGTTCCCACTCGCATCTCGCGACTCATGACCCGCGACTCAGCACAATGACCGGACCCACCTGGAGTGCCAAGCAGCCGGGGCCGCCCCCGCCGGGACGCAATCCCCCGGCAGACGCCATCCCCGATCCCTGGGGAGTCAGGCGGGCGGAGAACCTGCTCACCAGTCTGGAGGGGATCCTCTCCGCC
>DASUVR010000357.1:0-5957 GCA_036378855.1 Gemmatimonadales bacterium
CGAGAATCGCGGCTGCACCCTCACCCACCTCCTCCGCCGGCTGGAGCACCAAAAGCACGTCGCCGTCGGCGGGAGAGTTGCTGAGCAGTAATCCCGCGCCGATGGCCCAGCTCGCGTGCACGTCGTGTCCGCACGCGTGCATGACACCGATGTTGCTGGAGGCGAAGGCGAGTCCGGTTGCCTCCTCGATCGGCAACGCATCGATGTCGCCCCGGATCGCTACCGTGCGGCCTTTGTTCCGGCCGCGGATCCGTCCCACGACTCCGGTTCCCGCCACTCGCCGGATATCGGTAGCTCCGAGCGACTTCAGCTCGGCCTCCAGCCGGGCCGCGGTCCTTTCCTCTTTCCAGGAGAGCTCCGGATTGCGGTGCAGCTCGCGCCGGAGCGTGGTCAGCCAGGCTGCCGCTTCGTCGCTGAAGCCGAGCTTCGTCGCCAGGCTCAATCGCTGTCTCGGGTGAGCCGGTAAAATCCGCCGGCGGGAGAACGCTCGAAGCCGGCCACGCGGTATCCCTCGGCCAGCAGGCGGAGGAAGGCAGGCCGGGTCGACTCCCGCCACTTCCGGGCGGCCGCCGGGTCTGCCGCGATCAGCTCCTGAATGTCGTGCGGAATCTCCACCACAACCTCCGTCCCTGTTCTTCCTTCCCCGCCTCCCCGCCTGCCCGCTTCCACTCTTGCATCGCCACTTCCTGCCCCTCTGCCCATCTGCCCCGCTGCCCCGCTGACTTCCCACGCCACCACGAACCTGTCGGTCCCGATCCCCTGATGCAACGTGCTTCCGGTGTCAGCGCCGTACATGTCCGGCACATAATCGGTGACCCGGGCACCCAGCGCGTTGAGGTTCAGATGCGCGTTCCGGGAGACCAGGGGATCGAAGGTCCAGAGAATCTGGGTTACGCCCAGCTGGGCCACCAGCGAGCGCTGGTACAGCTTGAGCCGGCGGCCGATTCCGTGGTCTCGCGCCTCGGGCCGCACCGCGAGCATGTCCGACCAGTGCACCAGCTGGCCGTCGCGAATGCCGGTCATTCCGAAGACGAATCCCAGGATTCTTGCGTCAGCCTCCTCGCCATCGAAAGCCGCCGCAGTGACGCCTCCGAGGTATTGCGCCACTTTGAGAATCGCGGAGGGAACCCGCTCGCTGAAGCCGGCGCCCCAGGTCTCGTCCTGGATCCGGACGCACTCCTCGTATTCAGCCTGAGTCTCCACCCGGCGAATCGCGATTCCATCACCGGTCATAGAGTGCCCCGCCCGTTCCGCCACTCGCCGTGGCCGCCCGGAGCGACCCCACGGCGGCGCCATATCAGATACGCCGGCGAGCCCAGCAGCAGCACGCCGAGCCCCACGACGGCTCGCCCCGGCTGAGACACGATGGTGTTCAGCACGATGGCCGCAGCAGAGGCGACGAAGAGGATTGGCGTCACCGGGTAACCCGGCACCCGGAAGGGCCTGGGCGTGTTCGGCTCCAGGCGGCGATATCGGAAGATGCTGAGCGCGCCCACGCCGTAGAAGATCCAGCCCACGAAGATCACGTAGGTAAAGAGTTGCTCGAAGGTGCCGCTCACGGCCAGCACCATTGACCAGATGGAACAGGTCACGATGGCCACCGCGGGCGTGCCGTAGCGGGGATGAATCTCCGCCAGCCCGCGGAAGAAAATCCCGTCCCGCGCCATGGCGAAGAACGCACGGGGGAGGGTGAGCACCGTTCCGTTGGTCGCGCTCACGATGGATATCAGGATCATGATCGCGATCAGCTTTCCCGCCGCTGGTCCGAACAGGGTAGCGGTCGCCTCCGCGGCCACCCGGTCTGACCCGGCTACGCCGGCCGGGCCCAGCGCCACGATGTAGCCGACGCAGGCGAAGAGATAGATCGCCACCAGGGCGGCGGTGCCGGCGATGATCGCGCGGGGGAAGGTGCGCTGGGGGTTCTTCACTTCACCGGCCGAGTAGGTCACGAACTGCCAGCCTTCGTACGCCCAGAGGGTGGCGATCATAGCCAGCCCGAAACCGGCCAGGAGTGAGCCGCCTGGCACCGGCGTTTCCGGCCGGAGCTCCGCACCGCCCAGCCCATGGCCGCGGAGTAGAAAGAGTGAGCTCAGCACGACGATGCCGCCCACCTTGAGCCAGGTGGTCCAACTTTGGAATCCGGCGCTCTGCCGCGTCCCCCGCACGTTCAGCACCATCACCACGGCCAGCATCGCCACCGCGGCCAGCCGGCTGGTGAGTGGAGTCAACGGTACCAGCTGCCCCAGGTACGCGGTGAATGCCACCGCGAGCGTGGCGTTGGTGCCGCTCCCGGTGATGAAGAACATGGTCCAGCCGAAGAGGAAGGCCGGGAAAGGACCGAAGCCGTCGCGAATATAGATGTAGAGTCCGCCCGCCTCCGGTTTCATCGCCCCCATTTCGGCGTAGGTGAGCGCACCCAGGAGCGAGAGCACCCCGCCGGCCACCCACACCAGAAGCGAGAGCGGAACCGAGCCGCCGGTCTGCCGCATCACCGCGCCGGGGACGATGAAGATCCCGGATCCGATCACCGTGCCGATGGTGATCGCGATCAGCTGGCGAAACCCCAGCAGCCGCGGCAGCTCCTTACGCTCACTCACCTTTCCTCACCTCCCTCTGCCCCGCTGGCCCGCTGCCACCCGTTTCTGCCACACCGTCAGCTTCTCGATCCTCTCCCGATCCACTTCCACTCCGATCCCTGTGCCCTTGGGCACCGCCATCATGCCCTTCTGCATGGTCCATTCGGGCGAGACCACGTCCCGCTCCCAGTAGCGCGAACTGGGCGAGATGTCGCCCGGCTTGGTGAAGTTGGGGAGCGATGCGAGTGCGACGTTGTAGGCTCGGCCCACGCCGCTCTCCAGCATCCCGCCACACCAGACCGGGATCCCCTGCGCGGCACAGAAATCGTGGATGGCAATCGAGGCGGTGAACCCGCCCACCCGTCCCGGCTTGATGTTGATCACCCGCCCGCTTTCCAGCTCGACCATCTCGCGGGCCCGCTCCAGCGAGGTGATCGACTCGTCCAGGCAGATCGGGGTCCGGAGCCGGCGCTGCAGCTCGGCGTGCTGCCGCAGGTCGTCCCAGGCGAGCGGCTGCTCGATCATGATCAGATCCAGCTGGTCCAGCTGGAGCAGCGGTTCGGCCTGTTCCAGAGAATAGGCGTTGTTGGCGTCGGCCATGAGCGGGGCCTTGGGTCCCAGCTCGGTGCGCACCGCCCGGACGTACTCGACATCGGCGCCGGGCTCGATCTTGAGCTTCACCTTGCGGTACCCTTCCTCCACCGCGCGCCGGGACCGCTCGACCAGCGCCCCGGGAGAGGCCTGAATGCCGAGCGAAATTCCCACCTCCACCTCGGTCCGGGTGCCGCCCAGCAGGCGAGCGAGCGAGACGCCCTGCTGTTCGGCGGCGAGTGCCCACATGCCCATCTCGACCGCCGCCTTGGCCATCAGATGTCCCCGGAAGTTGTGCTGCAGGGCGGGGAACAGCTCCGCCGGATTGGCGAACCAGCGGCCCAGCACCCGGGGCGCCACCCAGTGCTCGAGGGCGATCCGGGCGGTGTCGATGGTCTCCCCGTTGTAGTTCGGCTCCTCCGGCGCTACGCACTCGGACCAGACCGAGGTGCCGTCGGCGTCCTCCAGCTCCAGCAGCAGAATCCGCCGGCTGGTCTGGGTTCCTGAGGAGATCCGGAACGGCTCCTTGAGCGGAAGCAGCAGCTCGCGCAGGGTGAGCCGCTCTAATCGCACGGCCGGCGGACTCTAGTCAGTGGATTCAGAATTGTATACATTGGCTCCAACAATGAACCTCCTTCGCCGCCCACGCAAGAGCGCCGATCTGTTCCGGAGCGGACCATGAGAATTTTCTTCCGTCTTCTTGTCATCCTCGCCGCCGTCGCTCCTACCACCGCCGTGGCCCAGTCCAAGCCGCTCCAGGGACTGGATGACTACATCACCAAGAGCATGGCCGACTGGAAAATTCCCGGGCTGGCGCTCGCGATCGTGCGGAACGATTCGGTGATCCTGGCCAAAGGCTACGGGGTGAGGACCCTGGGCAAGCCCGACCGGGTGGACGAGCGCACGCTATTCGCCATTGGGTCTTCGTCCAAGGCCTTTACCTCGCTGGCGGTGGCAATGCTGGTGGACCAGGGCAAGGTCAAGTGGGACGATCCGGCCACCAAGTACCTGCCGGGTTTTCAGCTCTACGACCCCTACGTCACCCGCGAGATCACCGTTCGCGATCTCCTGAGCCATCGGAGCGGGCTCGCCCGGGGCGACATGCTCTGGTATGCCCAGGATCTCCCCCGCGACAGCATCCTCTACCATGTCCGCTACCTCAAGCCCAGCTGGAGCATGCGCTCCCGCTTCGGCTACCAGAACATCATGTACCTCGCCGCCGGTCAGCTGGCCGCCCGGGTGAACAACGCATCCTGGGACCAGGTGATCCGCGAGCGGATCTTCCAGCCCCTCGGCATGAGCTCCAGCAACACCAGCACCAAGGATCTCGGGCGTCTGCCCGACGTCGCCACTCCGCATGAGGAAATTGACGACACGGTTCGGATCATTCCCTATCACAACATCGACAACATCGGTCCGGCCGGCTCGATCAACTCCAATGCCCTCGACATGGCCCGGTGGGTCCGCTTTCAGCTGGCCCGGGGCAAGGTCGGCGGCAAGCCCCTGTTGAGCGCGGGCGCGTTCGATGAGATGCACACGCCGCAGACCATCATGCCGCTGGAAGGTCCCTGGAAGCTGATGATGCAGGACGCGCACTTCGGCTCCTACGGCATGGGCTGGATCCTCCACGACTATCACGGCCGGAAGATCGTGCAGCACGGCGGCAACATCGATGGCATGCACGCGCTGGTGGGACTGATGCCGGAGGAGAAGACCGGCCTGGTCATCCTGACCAACCTGGGCGGCAACTTTCTCACCTACGCCCTGATGTACCGGGTGTTCGATGCCTTCCTCAAGAATCCGCCCAGGGATTGGAGCGCCCAGCTGCACAAGGGATTCGAGGAGCTGGTGGCCCAGGGCAAGGCGGAGGAGAAGAAACGCGAGGCCAGCAGAGTGAAGGGGACCTCGCCCTCCCTGCCGCTGGATAAGTATGCCGGCACCTACGTCGACAGCATGTACGGCCAGGCGTCGGTGCGGCAGGATGGAGGAAAGCTGGTGCTACGCTACGGCACCATGGTGGGTGACCTGGAGCACTGGCAGCACGACACCTTCCGGGCGATCTGGCGGGAGAAGAGCCAGGGGAAGGGCTTCGTCACCTTCGATCTCGATGCCGATAGCAAGGTGGACGAGATGAAGATGGAAGATGTCGCCGAGTTCAAGCGCAAGCCCGATGTGGTCGACACCACGCCGGCGGTGCAGCTGGCTCAGAGCGATCTCCCCAAGTACACCGGCGCCTTCGCTGCCGCGGGCATTCCCATCACGGCTGAGGTGCAGGTCGTGGGAGGGCAGCTTAAGCTGACCGTGCCGGGACAACCGCCTTATACCCTGGTGCCGGTCAGTGCCACCCGATTCCGGCTCAGTGGTGGAGACACGCCGGCCGGATTCTTTCTCGACTACACCATGGATGGCAGCAAGGTGAAATCGGTGAGGCTGGTCCAACCCGAGCCCCAGCCGACCCTGACGCTGATGCCGAAGGGAAGGTAGGCGGAGGGCCGGAGAGGCGGAGAGGCGGAGAGGCGGAGAGGCGGAGAGGCGGAGAGCGGACAGAGCGAACAGGTGTGGCCCAAAGTCCTTCGCAATGCTCAGGACAGGCTCCGCGACGGGGCCGAAGCTGCGAGTTGCTGTACCGAAAGCACCTCATCCTGAGCGCAGCGAAGGATCTTCCCCTTAGCAACGTGAGAGTTCCGACATTGAGACTTGCCTTTCTTCCTGCGCTGCTCGCGACCCTCGCTTGTTCCTCCGCAGTCACCTCCGGCTCGGTGTCGATTGGTCCTCAGTCCAGCTACGACA
>DASUVR010000358.1:0-9668 GCA_036378855.1 Gemmatimonadales bacterium
GGCGGAGAAGACGGAGCGGCGCTTTGTTCGCCCTCTCCGCCCTCTCCGTCCTCTCCGTTTTCTCCTCATGCTCGTCCTGTCCGCGACAGCGTTGCAGGCTCAAGGCACCCCGGACTTGGAGGAAGGTCGCCGCCGACTCGAGGAGATCCGGGCCGAACGAGACCGGCTGGAACGCCAGCGGGAGCGGTTGCAGGGTCAGGTGCACGACGTGAACGACGAGCTGAGCAACCTGGAGCGGCAGCGCGAGTCCACCCAGCGGATCGTGAGCGAGATCGAGCGCCAGATCGGAGGCTTGGCTTCTCAGCTCGATCGTTCCAGCGCCGAGCTGATCCTGGCTCAGGATAACCTGGCCGAACGCCGGGCCGTGCTGGAGCGACGGCTGATCGACATCTACAAACGGGGCCCGCTGCACACCTTTCAGGTGCTGCTTGCCGCCGAGTCGTTCGGGGATCTGCTCAGCCGGTACAAGTATCTCTACCTCACCAGCGAACAGGATCGGGCCCTGGTCCAAGACGTCGAGAAGCTCCGAAACCGGGTGGTCCAGCAGCGAAACAACATTCTGAATGTCCGGGGCGAGCTGGACCGGCGGAAGGAGGAACGCGAGGCGGAATTCAGCCGATACACCGAGCTGGCTTCAGAGCGGGCCAGAAAGCTGCAGACCCTGCAGCGCTCGGCCCGCAGCACCGAGCGGCGGCTCACCCAGCTGCAGAAGGACGAATCACGGCTGAACGGTCTGCTGGCGGCGCTGGAGCGTTCTCGCCGAGACGAGCTGGCCCGTGGTGCCCTGCGCGGCGCCGTTGCCACCCCTGGCTCCATTACAACAGCAGACCTTGGCAAGCTGGACTGGCCGGTCGAAGGCGCCATCGTGTACCACTTCGGCCGCGACACCCTCCCGAGCGGAGGAATCATTCGCTGGAATGGGGTCGGCATCGCCGCCCCAGTGGGCACGCCGGTCAAAGCGGTGGAATCGGGTAAGGTTCGTCTGGTGGGTCAGTTCGGCACGTATGGCTTGACCATCGTGCTGGAGCACGGCAACGGCTATTACTCGGTCTACTCCCACCTGGAGACAGCCGAGGTAAAGAATGGCGCTTCGGTGGACAAGGGACGGGTGATTGGTCGGGTTGGGGGCCAGAACTCCGATTACGGCCCTCATCTGCACTTCGAGATCAGAGGGGAAAACCAGATTGCCCTCGATCCAACCATGTGGCTCAGAAGGCGATAAGCTAGACCGCCACCCCGATCCGCTCGCTCGACTGGGCCCGACCCCGCATCAGGGCCGCTTCGGCCATCGCGAAGAGGTCGCCTGGCTGGAAGGCGGCTGGATGGGGAAAGGTGACGATCCCGGCACTGAACCGGGCCGACCCGAACCGGGGGTCTCCCTCCAAGGGAAGCGAGGTCAACCGTTCCCGCACCCTGATGAGCGACTGGCGAGCCCCCGATTGCCCGGTTTCGGGGAGAATGATGGCAAACTCCCCGCTACCGTAGGGAGCAACCAGATCCGGCACCCTCAGCTCCCGCCGCAAAGTTTGGGTCACTTCTTCCCGGAGGCGAGCGGCCGCCTCGGCTCCCTGCCGCTCTTCAGAGTCCTGCAGCTCGTCCACTCCGAGTAAAATCAAGCTGAAGCTGAGCGAGTACCGCCGGGCCCGCTCGAATTCTTCCTGGACCCGCTGCTCCAGGTCTTCAGAGGGCTGGGTCGAAAGGGTGCCCTCGGACGAGGCTTGACCGTTCGAGGCCGGCCCCAACCCGAATTCGGAGTCTGTTGTGGCGGACTTCCGCGACTGGCGGTGCTCCCGGATCCGGGCGTAAATCCGGGCACAGAGCTCGGGCAGGTGAACCGGTGCCATCAGGGCGTCGGCGGCCCCCCGGGCGAGCGCCGTGGCCGGGCCGTCCGGATCCGGGCCCGAGAGCACCACCACTTGGGGGGTTGATCCGTGGTTTACCGGGTACCCTGGGATCAGCCCGTTACCCGGGCCCAGCTGGCTCAGGGTGATGAGAATGGCATCACTGGCCGGATGAAGATCAGGGTCTTCCTGCTCGAGGAGCTGAAAGCCCGCACGGGTCAGCTCCCGCTCCAGGCCCTCGGGCCGGGCGGCGGCTTCCCCCAGCAGGAGAACCCGGGGGCGGGTAAGCTGTTCAGGTAAAGACTCGGTCACATCAGACAGAGGAGTGCATGCGGCAGGTGCGAATCGGTGAACAGCTGGGGGCTCATGTGTCGGTCCAGGGAGGCGTCGACAAGGCGCCGATCAGAGGAAAGGCGATTGGGGCGACGGCCATTCAGGTATTTACCAAGACGCCGAGTCAATGGCGTGAACCGAGCATTCCCGAGGAGTTGTTTGCCGCCTTCCGGCAGCAGTGTGAGCGTCACCGGTTCACCAGTATAGTGGCGCATGATTCGTACCTTATCAACCTCGCCACTCCAGACCCGGTCTTAAGTGCCCGGTCTGAGGCCGCTTTCATTGGCGAGCTCAGGCGTTGCGAAGCCTTCGGCATCCCCTACCTGGTGTCGCACCCCGGCAACTACATGGATACCCGGAAAGCGGGGCTCAGACGAAATGCCGCTGCTTATACCCGTTGTCTGCGCGCCGTGTCCGGGTCCGTGATGATACTGCTGGAGACCACCGCCGGCTGCGGCACCGCGCTCGGCAGCAACTTCGAAGAGCTGGCGGCGCTCCGTCAGATGATTGGGTCCGATGTCCGTCACCGGGTTGCGTACTGCGCCGATACCTGCCACCTCTACTCGTCGGGTTACGATCTGGTGGGTGACTTCGAAGGAGTCTGGCAACAATGGGACGCGGTGCTCGGTCTGGATCTCCTCCGCTGTCTGCACCTCAATGATTCGAAGACACCTTTTGCATCCTGCCGCGACCGACACGAGCTGATTGCGGAAGGATCGCTGGGCCCTGGTCCATTTCGCCGAATCATGAGAGACGCCCGGTTCGATCATGTAATCAAGATCCTGGAAACGCCCAAGGGCAAGGACGGCGTTACCGCCGATCGAAAGATGCTGCGACGGCTTCGGGCATACGCGCGAGCGGTTCACGGATCGCGTTGACCCCTTGCCCCTCCCCACCCATACTTGCTCGATGCGAGTCCTCCTGACACTCCTTTGCGTCTGGCCGGCAGTGGGAGTGTCGGTGGCCCGCGCCCAGACCGATTACTACGCCCGGCTGGGGGTGACCTTCGCAACCGATCTGGTCACCGACAACATCACCCAGGATATCATAACCCAGCAAAGCCTGGCTCCCACCCTGGCTTTCGGGGTTTCCTTTCCGATCGCTCCCGCATACTCCGCCGGCCTGGAAACCGCGCTCTCCACCTCGGGGTACCACAGCACGGAGGCCGACCAGGATACCGATCTCGGTACCCTTACCACCGGCTCGGTCCTCCTCAATCTGGAAGGGCCGATCTTGCATCGGGCCAACTGGCGAGCAGGGCTTGGCCTGATCAGCTACTTGCCCGCGGAGGATAGCGGCATCTTTCTCAGTGGGGGAACCACCCGGTTCCTGGCCGGTGCGGGGCTCGACTATCGCCCGCCGCTGCTGACTCACTGGGACCTGATGGTCAGCCTCCGCTATGATTTTCATCGATTTTCCACCGACCAGCTCGACGCGCGGGGCTTCACCGGGAGCCAGGGCGTGCAACGGGTTTCCCTGTCCCTCGGCCTGGCCCGGGCCCGGCGATGAAGCTGAGCGCAGGCCTGCCGATACTTGGAACGCTCCTGGCCGCTGCGGTCGGTCTTTCCTGTGCCGATATCGCCGCTCCGGGGCGCAGCGATGTGTACGAGTGGCGCTTCATATCCTCGACCGACCCTGGCACCACCGATACACTGAGCTTCCATTGGCCGCGCTCGATGCTGCCGGTCAAGATCTGGGTTCAGGACACCCTGGACTTTTCGAATCACGTCACCCATGCGATTGACGTGTGGAAGGCCGCGTTCCTGTACCGTGAGTTCGATGCGGTTCTGGTGCCGGACTCGAGCGAGGCCGATATAATCGTCATCGCGGACAGTCCGGCCAAGCTGCCCGCGGGGGCAGCACGGCTGGAGCGGAGCCTGGCTCCGGAGTGTGAGGGGGGCACGGACATCGTTCCATTGCCCGGTAGCAGGACCATCCAGTACCCCGTTCGGATCTTCCTGCTTCCCCGGTTCGACCCGGCAACTCCGGGGGTCAGCGAGTGTCTGCGCCTCACTGCCACCCACGAGCTGGGACATGCGATGGGCATCTTCACGCATTCTCCAGTGGCAACCGACATCATGTATGTCGATCCCGTTGTATCCGAGCTGAGCGACCGCGACGTGGGCACCATCGAGCGGGCCTATCACGTGCAGCCCAATGTCTCGGTGCCGGCTCACTGAGGTTGCCTCAAGCAGTCCGAACATTGATCTTTCGCGTTTCACGTGCAGCGGGAGCGTATGACCACCGACACAACCGTTCAACGAGAGAATCTCACCCTCGTAGAGCACGGCCTCTTTCCCATCCGGATTCACGCGAATCTCACCCCGCCGGCGCTGATCGAGCACGCACTCCGCCGGAGTGAGGGCTCACTCACAGACTGCGGGGCGTTCACGGCAGTGACCGCGCCCCACACTGGCCGATCCGCCAAAGACAAGTTTCTGGTAGACGAGTCCGGACTGACCGAGCGGATCTGGTGGGAAAAGAACGTTCGCCTGGAGCCTGCGGCGTTCGAGCGGCTGCAAGAGGATGTCCGGGGCTATCTCGATGCCCGCGAGGTGTTCGTCCAGGACCTGTTTGCGGGAGCGGATCCCGCATACCGGCTGCCGGTCCGATTCATCACTCCCAACGCCTGGCACGCGCTCTTCGTTCGCAACATGTTCATCCGCGCGCTGCCCGCAGAGCTGGCGCAATTTCGTCCCGGCTTCACCGTGCTGCACGCCCCGGAGCTTCAAGCCGATCCAGCGCGCCACGGCACCCGCTCGGGCACGTTCGTTGTGCTGAATCTGGCCAAGCGAGTCGTGCTGATCGGGGGCACCCGGTACGCGGGCGAAATGAAGAAATCGATTTTCACCGCTTTGAACTATCTGCTGCCGTCACAGGGCGTGCTGCCCATGCACTGCTCCGCCAATCAGGGGCCGGCGGGGGACACCGCGGTGTTCTTCGGTTTGTCGGGCACGGGAAAAACCACTCTGTCGGCCGATCCCAGCCGCCAGCTTATCGGCGACGATGAGCACGGTTGGAGCGATCGTGGCGTCTTCAACTTTGAGGGCGGCTGTTACGCCAAGGTGATCAGGCTCCGGCCCGACACCGAGCCGGAGATCTACGCTGCCACCCAGAAATTCGGCACCGTCCTGGAAAACGTAGTACTCGATCCGGGCACTCGGGCGGTCAACTTCGATGCCGACACCATCACCGAGAACACCCGAGCCTGCTACGCCATTGACGCCATTCCCAATCATCTGCCCAGTGGGGCGGGCGGCCATCCGAAGAACATCGTGTTCCTGGCTGCCGACGCCTTCGGCGTGATGCCGCCGATTGCCCGTCTCAACGCCGAACAGGCCATGTACCATTTCCTATCGGGGTACACGGCCAAGGTGGCCGGCACCGAGCGCGGTGTCACCGAGCCCTCAGCCACCTTTTCGGCCTGCTTCGGGGCGCCGTTTCTGCCGCTCCACCCCGGTGTGTACGCCGCCATGCTGGGCGAGCGCATTGCCCGGCACAAGGTAAAGGTGTGGCTGGTGAATACCGGCTGGACCGGAGGTCCCTATGGCGTCGGGACCCGAATGAAGCTCAGCCACACCAGGACCATGCTGCGCGCGGCGCTCTCCGGTGCGCTGGATAAGGCCAAGTTCACCCAGGATCCGGTTTTCGGATTCGAAGTTCCGGACCGGGTCGAGGGCGTGCCGACTGAGCTTCTTTCTCCTCGGAAAACCTGGTCCGATCCCGCGGCCTACGATGCGCAGGCCAGGAAGCTTGCCACCATGTTCCGGGAGAACTTCGAACAGTACCGGGCCGACGTTCCCTCTTCGGTGGCTGCCGCGGGACCAGTGTGAGCAGGGCAGCGAGGCGGCGGCACGGCGGGGCGGCAAAGGCAAGAGCAGCTCCGGGTGAAGACCTGCCGGTCAACGCCGCCGAAGACGACTGTCCCACCGCCTCGCCGTCCTCCTACACCGAAATCATCCGCGATCCTCTCTGGGACAACATCCGGCTTGACCGGGCCGCCCTGCTCGCTCTCGACACACCCACCGTTCAGCGCCTGCGCTACATTCGCCAGGTCGGGCACAGCTTCCTGGTGTATCCGGGAGCAACCCATACCCGATTCGAGCACGCTCTCGGTGCATACCATTTGACTCGTCGTGCAATCGCGGCCCTGGACGAGCTGGGCGAGCTGCCGCCTGAACTGCACGATGACTGCATGGCGGTTCGGATGGCAGCGCTGCTCCACGACATCGGCCACTATCCGTTTTCCCACGCGTTGGAGGAGGCAGGATTTCCCTCGCACGAAGCGTTGGGCGTTCGCAAGCTTCGTGAGGGAGAGCTGGGCCAGTGCTTGGTCCAGGTCGGGGGGAAGGCCTTTCCCTCGACGATTGGAGCCCTCATCGCCGGGAAGAGCCCGAGCCCGCTGCAGGGGCTGATCTCCGGCACCATCGATCTGGACAAGGTGGACTATCTGAGCCGGGATGCCCGGATGTGCGGGGTTCCCTATGGTACGGTCGACGTGGACCGGCTGCTCTCCTCTCTGACCCTGGTGGAGGTAGCCAATGGCCGTTGGGAAATTGGGATTCAGGAAAAGGGTGTGAGCGCGCTCGAGTCACTCCTTTTCGCCAAGTACCAGATGTACCGCAACGTGTACTGGCACCACGCGGTCCGCTCCGCCACCTGCATGTTCAAGCGGGCGGTGCGAGAGGCGGTGCGCCGCGGCACCGTCACCGCCGAGAGCATCGCCGAGTCCACCGACGATGGGTTAATGGAGCTGCTCATCAGAGACCGGAATGTGCTGGCCCGCTGCATTCGTGCCCGCCGGCTGCACAAGCGCGCCATAGATCTTCCCGCCAGTGAGGTGCCTGGTGACGTTCAGCCGTGGGTCGCGGACAACCCGGATCTGCTGGAGCGAGTGGAGAATGCTGTGGCGGATCAGAGCGGTGTGCCGCCTGGTAGCGTGCTGATCGATTTCCCTGCCCGATCGGCCATGCTCGGAGTTAATCTTCCGCTGCGGACCCGCTCCGGATCGGTGGAGCGGCTGACCGATGCTGGTCGAGTCGGACACCTGGGACTTCCCCGCGTGGCCGACGAGCTGTACCAAAGTGCCCGCCGGCTTCGTATCTTCGTGGCCACACCTCCCGGACGATCACTGGCCCCGGTGCTGGAGATTTTGACCTGGCCTGCCGACGAGGTGGAGCGAAAGTTGGATGAACAGCTCGCCCTGGTATAAAGAGGAAACATGCTGAGCAGACGCGGATTTGTGGCTGGAGTCGCCGGGCTCTTCGTCGCGGGGCGCCGGGCCGGATGGGCCGCCCCGGCTCCCACGGCAATCACCGTGTACAAGAGCCGGAGCTGTGGCTGTTGCACCAAGTGGGTAGACCATCTGACCGCTCAGGGCTTCAAGCCCCTGGTCCACGATGAGGAAGATATGGACGGGTTGAAGGACGAGCTGGGCGTCCCCAAAGCAGTACGGTCCTGCCACACGGCGATTGCAGGAGCGTATCTGATCGAGGGTCACGTACCCGCGGCAGATATCAGGAAAGCGCTCTCGGATCGGCCGAAGGCCCGAGGTCTTGCGGTGCCGGGAATGCCGGCGGGCACTCCGGGGATGGCAGAATCCGAAGCAGCGGTGGGAGGGTTTGAGGTACTGGCCTTTCAGTCTGACGGTTCCACCCGCTCCTTCGCCCGGCACTAACCAGCAGGTCGGCTCGACTTCCTCAGCACCGCAGCCAGCAGAAGCCCAACACCCAGAGCCAGCGCGATGCGCGGCAGCGGATCGGGCACCGGCGGAGGGACCGCCACAACCCCCGTTTCATCCGCCAGCGCCGGCTGCCCGACGTACCGGCCCTGAGCCGGTACCGCCAGGCGCTCGAAGTTCCGGGCCAGATCATGCAAGGCGCTCAGCATTCGGTCGCCCTGCATCGGAGGACCGTGGCCGGTAATGATGCGGAGGGGCTCCAATGCGGCCAGCTGCTCCACCGATCGGCGGGCACTTTCCCAGTCCGGCGTAAAGTAGGCCGGCGGTCCATGCATTTCCGGTCTCTGCGTCAGCGCTGCCACCGCCGATTCCTGTTTCGTGGTGACAAACGCGTCCCCCGCAATCAAGGTTCGGTCGGCATCCCGGAAGAACGAAACGTGTCCCGGCGTGTGGCCAGGGGTAGGAACCCATCGCCATCCCGGCATGCCGGGGATGGAGCCGTCATCCGGTAGAGCACGGAGGCGCTGCCCCAAATTGACGGGACCACGAGGATAAAAGCGGGAGAGTGCAGCCATTGCTCCGCCACCCACCGTGGGATCGGGAGGCGGGTAGGAGGAGCGGCCCGACAGGTACGGGTGTTCCAGCGGATGAGCGTACACCGGTACGTCCCACTGCTCCGCCAGAGTCCTCACGGCGCCGACATGATCGAAGTGGCCATGGGTAAGGACAATGGCGGACGGCCGAGCCCACGGGCCGATCCACTCATGCGCCGCCCGTTTGATCCGCGCGGCCGATCCAGGCAGCCCGGCATCGATCAACACCCAGGAGCCGTTGGGAGCGCCAGGCCGGCCAAATAGACAGACGTTGACGAACCCAATCGTCAGGTAGGCCAGGTCCGAGGCCACCGCGTCAGGCCGGCCACCGATTCGATTCCCTGCGGTGGTCTGAATCCTTTCCATTACATCCTGCATTGCCGCCCACTCCTCAGTCCCGATGTTTCGTGCCCCCGATCCTTCGCTCCGGGCCGCTGTAGTTGCTCTCCCGGTGCCGGCGCCGCTCTATGGCCGCGTCGCCCGGAGCGTCGTCCGGCAGGGGCGACCCCTCGACCCGCATAGCCGATGCAGGGTGAACCCCGTGGGCGCCGGCATCGGAAGCGCCTCCCATGCCCGACTCAGGCAGTGGCTCATCATTATTGCGTGGCATATCCACCTCCTTGGCCGCAAGCTAGGCCGGGCTCGAACGAAGAGTTGTGGTGCCGCTCACATCCCGGCATCATGGAGGAATCGTGAGCGATACAATCTCTCCTGGCTGCACCACCATCTCTTCGGTGATGGGGCTGCGGCTGCCACCGATGGGGTCGGCGAGAAACTTTAGCGGGCTGGATCCCCGGATGAGTGTTGCGGGAATGGTGAAAGATTTGGTCGAGTTGCCGGTTGCCAAGCCAAGACGAACGCGTTGCGACCCGCTCACGGCATAGATCACCATGTCGGCAAACCCCCGGTTCTCCACCTGCACCATCGCCGGATCATCCGGATTGGGTGACGGACGTTGATTGTGGCCGGCGCAACCTGCAGTCAGAGTCAAAATCGAGCCGATGGAAAAAGATCGAAGGAGAGAGCGCATGGAAGCCGCCACTGTGATGCCCTACCGTGAGGAATTCAGGAGCGCGTTCGAGCAGCTCAATCGCGAGTGGATCGAAACGTACTTCGCTCTGGAAGAAGCGGATCGCGAGATCTTCCGCGATCCCGCGACCAAAGTTCTCGGGGCGGGCGGGCAGATCTTCTTTGTGCTCGAGGGGAACCAGGTGCAGGGGA